>JAKSCY010000282.1 GCA_022360355.1 Chlorobiales bacterium | reverse complement strand
TATGATCTGGATCAGGTGTCCGCCAATCTGAGCAAGGGCGACCTGCCCGGACGTACCGCGGATCTGTGGCGCTATCGGGAGCTCTTGCCGGTCAAGGACCGGACCAACATAGTCACCTTGGGAGAGGGTCTGACCCCCATCCTGAGACTGAAAAACCTGGGCCCCAAGGTGGGTCTGAACAACCTCTACCTCAAGGATGAAGGCATCATCCCCACCGGCACCTTCAAGGCCCGCGGCGCTGCGGTGGGGGTCTCCCGGGCCAAGGAGCTGGGTGTGGAGGTCTTGGCCATGCCCACCAACGGCAATGCCGGGGCCGCCTGGGCCGCCTATTGCGCCCCGGCCGGGATCCGCTCGGTGATCGTGATGCCCCGGGACGCGCCGCCCATACCCAGGGGGGAGTGCGCCATTACCGGGGCGGAGCTCTATCTGGTCAATGGGCTGATCAGCGACGCGGGCAAGATCGTGGCCCGGGCCGTGGCCGAGCATGGCTGGTTCGACGCCTCCACCCTCAAGGAGCCCTACCGTATCGAGGGCAAGAAGACCATGGGGCTGGAGCTGGCCGAGCAGTTCGGCTGGGAGATGCCCGAGGTGATTCTCTACCCCACCGGGGGTGGGGTGGGGATAATCGGCATCTACAAGGCGCTCCTGGAGCTCAAGGAAATGGGCTGGGTTTCCGGCCGGCTCCCCCGGCTGGTGGCGGTCCAGGCAACGGGCTGCGCGCCCATTGTGCGGGCCTATGAGCAAAGAGCCAAGGAATCTGTTTTCTGGGATAACGCCCAAACCTGTGCCTTTGGCATCACGGTCCCCAAAGCCTTGGGTGATTTTCTCGTTCTGGAAGCCATTTATGAGACCGGAGGCTGTGCGGTGGCGGTCGAGGACTCGGATATCCTCAAGGCCGAGGCCATGCTGGCCGCGGCAGAGGGGACATTCATCTGCCCCGAGGGCGCCTCCAACCTTTATGCGGCCATGGTGCTGCGTGAACAGGGCTGGATCAAGCCTGATGAGCGGGTGGTCCTTTTAAACACCGGATCAGGCCTCAAATACCCCGAGACCGTGCTGGCCGAGCCGCCCCTGCTCCAACCGGGCGACACCCTGCCAGCCAAGATTTGACCCCCCAATATTGTTCATTTAGGGAGTAGATTCCCCCGGGCAAGCCTGGGGGAATCTATTCCCGGCTTATTGCCTTTCCCCAGGCCCCCTGGACCGGCGAGCCGATCCAATCG
>JAKSCY010000778.1 GCA_022360355.1 Chlorobiales bacterium | reverse complement strand
GAAGCATCACTATGACACCGGCCAAGGTGAAAAGTCCGGCCTGGTCGAAGACCAGTTGAAAATGTCCGTCCAAGCCGCCCTGCGCTTGGACGGTGTGTACGGCTGCAATCTTCTTGAAATGTTTCTTGATATCCTTCAGCGTGCCAATGGAAGCATCCAACTGCTCACAGGACATCTCCACCTCAAACATCGTAGAGATGTCATCACAGAAAGCATCCAGAGACTCCTTGGCGAGTTCTACAACCTTCTCAACGCGTTTGTCGTTTTCCGGTAGCATGAAACTCCTTCGCTAGGACAAATCTATAATGTCTGCCGTTAGCCACCTGCACGGCAAACAAAGGACAGTTCCGCTTCGTAGGAACCACCCAAATTTACGTTCACTAAGCTCCGCTGTGCGCCTTCTCCCAAACTGGTGCGAATCGCATGTCCGGCAATAACCGACGGAATCGACAATTCGATGTTGGGAATAGTGTCCTGCAAACGTGTTTTGATACTGCCCATGACCATATTACAAACTTCCCCCATGGCGTCGGCAAGATCCTCTTCTCCTACCTCATCCGGGGAATCTAAACAAAGCATGTTGGCGGCCACCGTCTTGGCTCCTTGCACGGCGGTGCAGAAACTCAGACAACCCTCAAGGTCCCCCTTAAAGGTAATGGACCCCAGCAGCATTTCGTTGGCTTTGTCGATTTTCTCAACATCCAGAGGTTCGACCGCCATAAAGATCATGGTGTCGAAGACCTCACGGATGGAGTCTAACACGACATCCGTAAAACAAATCTGCTCGAGCATCCTCATTCCTTTCTTAGCTATTAACGGAATGCTTGCCCCCCCACGGTCATACCGTAGTAAAGGGCTTTTCACCAGAATCTATCGTCATGCCAATGATCCCGCTTAACCAATTGACGGGTACCACGGACGGTTTTTTTCCGGGGTGACGACTCTCCACTCCCAACCTTTATCGGCCATAAACACCTCCCCTTCATCTGACCCCCTCCCTGGGAGCGAGAGCACGACTTTTAGCATAGTTTTGGAATCAAAGTGCCG
>JAKSCY010000078.1 GCA_022360355.1 Chlorobiales bacterium | reverse complement strand
TGTGTGAAATTTGTTTACAAATGAATTTATGTATTTTACAAAGTTGTAAACAATGATTACATATCTACAATTACAGACTATAGGCAGTGAGCGTATGGCAAAGAAAACAGTTCCATTCAGTGTAAGGATTCCGGAAGAGGATGCGGAGTTTTTGTCTCAATGTGAAATTGATGGAGCCAAAACGCCAAGCGATAAATTCCGAGCCATTCTTGCCGAGAAGAGAGCCTCAACAGGCGATGTGGTGGGTTACCAGGCGTGGTTTGAGAAAATTGAGTCGATGATGAAGCCCGTGGTGATGCAAATCCGGTCTGAAGAGGTCGAAAACGGGAGGGCGTCTGAAATCGTTAAACGCTCGTTCGAATGGCTACCGGACCTCATGGCCTTTTTTATGTCGATGTCGCTTCACGCTCAGGGTGAGAAGCTGGAAGAGGACGATTTGCTATCGGCCTTTGAGGTTGGCCTGCACGATAGAATCTCACTGATCCATGAAAGCATTCTTCAACTGGGCGTCTCAAACTGGCAAACATGCCTTAATCCAGATCGCGTAGCTCAGCGTTCTGACAAATCAATACAGTTGGCTCAAGTGATGCAAACGGTCATCAACCGAAAAGTGGAGGAAAACAATGGGTGAAGGACTTTGGAAACGCGTAGGCCGTATTGTTAGTGGCAGTGTGAATACCTTTGTGTCATCGCTCGAAGGGGCAGCACCTGAGAGCGTGATGGAAGAGTCTATCCGGGAAGTTGTCTCCACAATGGATGATGTCCGAGATGAGCTGGGGCGGGTTGTGGCGGAGAAGCATCTGGCATCGAAGCGTCTGATGGATATGAATAAGAAGCATGAAGAGCTTGCCGGTCAGATTGAAATTGCTGTGAAGGAAGGCCGGGACGATCTTGCCGAAGCAGCCATTTCAAAGCAGATGGATATCGAGGTTCAGATTCCGATCCTTGAAGGCACCATTTCTGACAGCGCTGCCCAGGAGAAAGAGCTGGAAGGGTATATCTCCGCATTGAAAGCTCAGGAGCGGGAAATGGCAGATGCTCTTTCGGATTATCGGAAAGCGATGTCTGAAAAAGATTTGGGCCGAGTGCCGACTCCGGGTGCTGAAACCCAGGGAAACAGCGACTTTGAAAAGCGTGTTGGAAATGCCCAGGCAACCTTTGACAGGGTTTTCTCAAAGGCAAGCGGGGGAGAAGATGCAGCGGTTCATTCAAGCCGGCAAGAGGCCGTGAAATTGGCCGAGCTTGAAGACATGGCTCGCCGAAACAGGGTGCAGGAACGCCTTGCAGCCATCAAGGGCGGAGGGGGAAATGCTTGATCTGATTCTGCACCCTTCAAACCTGCCTTTTACTCTCGCCATTGTGCTGATGCTTTGTATCACCTTCATTGAAGGGGCAGGGACATTTCTTGGGTTCGGAGTCTCGGAATTTCTCGACAATATTTTGCCGGATTTTGATGCCGATCTGGAGTTCGATGCGCCCGAAGGAGATGGGGGCTTCAGCCGTGTTTTGGGATGGATTCGAATTAAGAAAGTCCCGGTACTGATTCTTCTCATCATTTTACTGACGGCCTTTGGAATCATCGGACTCAGCCTTCAGTCTCTGTGTCTTTCAACGTTTGGCTTTTATGGGTCGCCATGGATTGCATCCACAGGTTCTCTGATTCTGTCTCTTCCCGTTGTACGTGGTTTTGGCGGTGTGTTTGCCCGCCTTTTTCCCAAGGAGGAGACAGAGGTTGTTTCTGAGAAGAGCTACATCGGAAAGGTTGCTTACATCACGTTGGGGCGGGCATCGGAAGGAAGCCCGGCAGAAGCAAAGTTTCAGGATCATTACGGCACAACGCACTATGTCATGGTCGAACCCGATGTCGAGGGCGAGTCTTTTGAGCAGGGCGATGATGTCTT
>JAKSCY010000707.1 GCA_022360355.1 Chlorobiales bacterium | reverse complement strand
TATTCGGGATCGGGTGTCGGGACGACAACTGCTCTGAGGACCCCCGTGAGCGAGCAGAGGGCTCGCTCGATCTCCTCCGGATGGATGTTTTCCCCGCCTGAAATAAACATGTTATCCGTTCTGCCGGTGACCTGCAGTTCTCCTTCAGGCATGAACATTCCGGTATCCCCTGTATGGAACCAGCCTGAATCATCGGTTTCAAGCACCGGCCCTTTGTCCGAGAGATAGCCCTGGAAAAGGCAGGGGCCTTTGACGAGGACCTCCTCTCCGGGACCGATGGAGAGTTCCCGGTAAGGAAGCACCCTGCCGGCAGTAATGGTGCTGACCGGACCGGGGGTGGTTGCTATCTGGGAACTCATTTCGGTCGATCCGTAGGTCAGATAAACCGGGAGTTCCGCTACCGATGCTTCTGTGAGCAATGCAGGTTCCACGGCGCTTCCCCCAAGCAGGATGGCTTTGAGGTTTTGCAGATGTTTCAAGGCTTGCTTGTCATGCAGCATCCGGTAGAGCTGTGTGGGGACCAGTGACAGATGCGAAAGCTGAAACCGGACCAGGGTGTCCTGGATCGGTGTCCCGGGTTCCGCAATGGCAAGCGCACCTCCTCCAAGCAGCGAGCGGAAGAGCATCGCATAGCCGCCGATATGGAAAAGAGGCAAAGAGAGCAGCCAGAAGTCGCCGGGACCGAAGGGGAGGTTTTCGTTTGAACCCAGTGCGCTGTAATGGTGATTGCCGAGGCTGTGCAGGGCGGCTTTGGGGGTGCCCGAACTGGAGGATGTATGAATGATGCTGACAGAGGTGTTGAGCTGAGGGGAACTCTCGGCATGCCGGAAAACAGGCTTTTCAACGGTGCTTTCTGCGACAATCTTTTCGGGGTCGAGTTTCAGTGGAGAGGAAAGCTTGTCGGTCAGATCTTTCGAACCGACAAGTGCTGCGGGCTTCAGGGGCTGCAACAGGGTTTGCAGTCTGGATGAAGGAAAGCGATAGTTCAGCGGTGCGGCGATAGATTCCATTCTCAGCAACGTGAGGAGCAGCAGGACCATCTCCGGACTGTTAGGCATGCAGAATGTAACGACATCCCCCTTTTGTATCCCGTGATGTAGCAGCGCATTTGTTAGCCGGGCGGTTGTTGTTTCGAGGTCACGGAAAGAAAGTGTCTCTTTTTCCGAGATAATGGCGGTACTATCACCGTACTTTTCTGCCGCTTTCGCTACAAGGTCCATTCTTTGATGAGGTTGAGTCTCGACAGCTCCGGTTGAAGGCTGTTCCGATACGCTTTTTCAGGAACAAGACTGCCCGTTTCGGCATGAAGCGGCTCGGGAAGAATGTCCCGGCTGAGCTGCCGGAAAGTGTCGAGGCCGCAGGCTGCCGGTTTTTCCGAGATGACCGACGCGAGACGGGTATAGAAGCCGAGACTGATCCCGGACTCATAGGCTGCACTGATGATGGCGGGGATGTTCTCCGCTTCAGCTGCCAAAGCGAGCCTGAGCGTTTTGGAAAAGCTTCCAAGCCTTGACGGTTTGAGGACGACACCTCCGAAGCAGTCATGCGGGATGTTGTCCCATATGCCGGGACTCATCCAGAGCGACTCGTCAAGTGCCGAGCGGACGCCTGTCCGGTTGAAGAATTCGGGGATAAGCAACGGATCGGCAAGCGGTTCTTCGATGTACTCTATGTTGTCTGCAGGAATCCGGCTGAAAAAGGTGCAGGCATTTTTCAGTCCGAACGAGCGGTTGCTGTCGAGACGCAGGGATATCTTTTCGCCGAAAGTGGAGCGCAGTTCGAGTACCTGTTCGACGGCGAGACCTGGATCATCAGCCGGTACTTTCAGCTTGAAGGTGCGGTATCCCTGCCGGAAATAATCCTCTGCCATAGCAAGGACAGAGGTAGAGTCACCGAAAAGAAGTGTGTTGAGCGGCAATTTTTTTGCTGCTTCAGGTGCGCCGGGGAATGACGGAAAGGTGTTGCCCACAGTTGACTGCAGGTTCAGTAATGCCATTTCAATACCTGTGCGGACCGAAGGGTAGAGGTTTTCAGGAAGATTTTTCCCTGCGTCGCTGATTGACAGGTCACCGAAGGAAAGCTTGAGTGAAAGGATCAGTGAACAGCATTGTCCGAGAGCTTCAGGAAGTGTTTCTTCATGAAGGCCGGGCAGCGGCGCTATTTCTCCGAAACCGGTGTGGAGGCCGTCACCGGTTGTCAGCCCCAGAACAAGGCCATCCCTTGTGCCGAGGCTGGTGCCCCGAACGGGAACCGGTCTGACAAAAGGGATGGAGTAACGGTATATGGATGCGAAACCCGGTTTCAAGGTCTTTTAGGGAATTTTCCAAAATCCGGTTTACGTTTCTCGACGAATGCGTTTTTCCCTTCCTGTGCCTCCTCGCTCATGTAGTAGAGCAGAGTTGCGTTGCCGGCAAGTTCCTGCAGGCCTGCCTGTCCGTCGCAGTCCGCGTTCAGCGCCGATTTGAGGCACCTTATCGCAAGCGGTGAATGTTGCAGGATTTCACGGCACCACTGAACGGTTTCCTCTTCAAGTTTGTCGAGAGGAACAACCGTGTTGACAAGGCCCATCTCAAGAGCCTGTTCAGCGTTGTACTGACGGCAGAGATACCAGAGCTCCCGTGCTTTTTTCTGTCCGACGATGCGGGCCATGTAGCTTGCACCCCAGCCGCCGTCGAACGAACCGACTTTCGGTCCGGTCTGGCCGAAGATGGCGTTGTCGGCAGCAATGGTCAGGTCACAGAGCATGTGCAGGACGTGTCCGCCGCCGATGGCGTATCCCGCAACCATGGCGATAACCGGTTTCGGGCAGTTCCGGATGTTGCGCTGGAAGTCGAGAACATTCAACCTGTTGACACCTTTTTCGTCTGCGTAGCCTGCATCGCCCCTTATTTTCTGGTCGCCACCCGAGCAGAATGCCAGCGGGCCTTCTCCGGTAAGAATGATGACGCCGATTTTCTCATCGTTGCGTGCATTATCAAGTGCCTGGATCATTTCGACAACTGTCTGTGGACGAAATGCGTTGCGTCTTTCCGGACGATTGATGGTGATTTTTGCGATGCCGTCGGTTTTATGAAAAAGAATATCGGTGAATTCACCGGATTGTATCCAGTTTATGGTGCTCATGATGCAATGTTTTTTTGTTCTGAAAATGGTGTCACAAGAAGACAGCCGTTCAAGATATGCGTTGTAAAAATGCGGTCAGACGGCTGAGAAACAGGTGTCTGTTTTCAATATGCAGCGTGTGGCCGCAGTCGGGAAAGATAAACTGTTCCGAATCAGGGCATAAATTAACCATTTGGCGGGCAATCTCAACGTATTTTGTATCTTTTTCGCCCATAAAAAAAACTGTCGGAAGCTTGTTTTCAGTGAGTTTGTCCCACAAAGAGGGCTGGCGTCCTGTACTGAGCTGCCTGAGCGCAGAGGCAAGTGCTGCGGGGTTGTTTTCCCTTCGCCGTTCCAGAATTTCGAGGAAGAGCGGGTGGTTTCTGAGGCTCTCGAAAAGCGGCAGGTTGTACCATTCGTCGAGAAACCCTTCAAAGTCGTCGTTGAGCCGTTCGGCCAGCCTGTTGTCCGATTCACGGCGCCCGGCCCGCTCCTCTTCGGTTCGCAGGCCGGGTGAAGAGGATACAATAACCGCACTGTTGAAAAGATCGGGATAGTGCAGCGCAAGATAGAGGGCGAGGCGCCCCCCCATGGAGTAGCCCACAAGATGGATCGGGCCGGTGCGAATGCGTATGGCCGCTTCTGCCAGTTGACCGGCGATATCTTCAAAAGTATGAGGGGCATTGTCGAGCGCAGTAGTAGCTCCATGGCCGGGGAGATCGGGCATGAAACAGGCATAGCGGTTTTGCAGTTTGTCGGCGCAGTGCCGCCAGTCTTTTCCTGATCCCAGAAATCCATGGAGCATAAAAATGCACGGCATTCCTGTACCGCCTGCAGTGTCAATATGAAAGGTATAGCCGGAGGTAGTGATTTTCATAGGTTCCGGTCGATGATTTTCCCCAGTTTTGCATTGAGGTTCCGGTGTTCGGCGAGATTTTTTTCTCTTGAACCGGTTATCTCGATGATTCCTGAAACGGCAGACCGGCACCTCTCGGAGTAACACTCTGCGAAACTTCCGTTGGTTGATGGGCTGTTCCAGGCAATGCCGAACGCTTTGGCGGCGGAACGGATGCTGTAGTTCTGTGGAGTGCCGAAATGTGTCTCGAAGATATCTTTCTGCTCGGCTATGGGAAGGAATGAGAAAATTCCGCCGCCGTTATTGTTGATCACAACAACATGCAGGGGATACTCCAGGTTGCGCAAGAGCGTAAGGGAGTTGAGGTCGTGCAGGAATGAGAGGTCGCCAATAACAAGAGTCACAGGTGTCCCGAGGCCCTGGGCAAAACCGGCTGCCGTTGCGATGTTGCCGTCGATGCCGCTTGCGCCCCGATTCATCCCGCAAAGAGGTAATGCGTTGTTTTTTCGTAAAGCGGCATACATATCCATGTCCCTTATCGGCATGCTGTTTGCAAGAAACAGCCCGTGGCTATCGGGGATTATGCCCGAGACAAGCCTCGCTGTGGAGATCTCGGTTAAAGGACTTTCAGGTGAGCAATAATCATCGAGTTCTCTTTCGATCTCGGAAGATAGAACGTGTAATGAAAGATCGTTCCCGTGCGTTGTGTTGATTGCCGAAGCAAGGCGGCTTGCGAAATCTCCTGGATCGGCTTCTACCTGCAGGGTGACATTATGGTCGGGGTTGTACCGCCCGGGAAAATTTTTAATGACAATGAAGTGCTCCGGTGCCCATGTTCTGATTGCAGACGGCAGGTGTTTGCCGACAAGCTTTCCCCCGAAGTGCAGGACGGTATCGGGTTTGAACAGAGATGTGAACCGTTCGGAAAGCAGTATCGGCTGGAGCGGGTCATGCCTTTTGTGCATACGAAGCTGTGACGAGATGTCGGCATACAATGGTGCGTTCAGGGTTCCTGCGAGTTCGAGAACATCCCGGGCACCGCCGGGGCTATCGAGCTGTCCTGCGACAATCAGAGGGCTTGAGGCGTTTTCAAGTATCTCTTTCACCGCGGTAACGGCTGTCCGGTTTGTTTTTGTCCCGTTTGCAGCAAAGCTGTTCAGTGGCTCCCGTTTTTCTCTCCAGCTATCCAGCGGTCGAGACCAGGAGCTGTTATCCGGGATATCGACAGGATCGAAAGGTTTCCTGAACGGAAGGTTGAGGTGTACCGGTCCCGGAAGCGGTCCGAGGCTTTTCCGGACAGCATGGTCAATGGTCGAAAGCAAAGCCCTTGCAGGGGTTTCTTCTGATGGCTCAGGGAGTTCCATATCCCAGCGAATGTAATTCCCGAAAATACCTTTCTGCCGTATGGTCTGGTTCGCTCCTGTTTCAAGCAGCTCGAAAGGTCTGTCCGCGGAAAGAACAAGCATTGGCTGGTTGTCCAGAGATGCTTCGACCACAGCGGGAAAATAGTTTGCAACCGCTGTTCCTGAAGTGCATATCAGTACGGCCGGTTTTTTTGCACCCCTCGCGAAGCCGAGTGCGAAAAAAGCAGCCGCGCGTTCGTCGGGAAAGACGTTGCACACTGTTTCGGAATTTCTTGCCGCTGCGGCGGTAAGAGGGGTTGATCGTGAGCCTGGGGAAATACAGAAACGTCTAATGCCCTGGCGCACAAGCTCTTCGACGATCAGTGTGCTCCACAATGAGGTGATCTGGTTATTGGTCATACCTTCTGGCGGGTGATGGCAAGAATATCGGCGATTTTCTGGTCTACCTCTTTCCATTCGGAAGCAGGGTCGGAACCTTTGACCAGCCCGGCGCCCGAGTAAAGGTAAACGCTGTTACCTGTTGCAACCGCCGAACGGATACCGACGGCGAATTCAGCGGAGTTGCGGCTGATCCAGCCAACAGGGCCTGCGTACCACCCTCTGCTGAACGGTTCAAGGTCGATTATCTGTTCAAGAGCTTCGGTCCTCGGTACGCCTCCTACGGCTGGAGTAGGGTGAAGTGTTTCCAGAACAGATGCATCGTTGTTTGCTCCGGGTTTCAGGGTTGCCCGGCACTGGGTATACAGGTGGACCAGGCGGTTAAATTGCAAGACCCGTACGCGTTCTTCCATATCTATCTCGTTGCAGATCGGCTTCAGCCCGTTGGCAATGGTATCCCTGACAAATTTATGCTCCCTGATATCCTTTTCCGAGTTAAGCAGCTGCTTGCAGGCATCTTCGTCCCCGTCGCTTATTGTTTCCCTGGAGCAGGTTCCAGCGAGGGCTTCCGTCCACAACTGATCATTATCCCGCCGGTAGAGCCTTTCAGGAGTAAAGCTGAAGAATGCCATATCTTTTTCGGGCTCAAAATAGTATCTGTAGGTTGAGCTTTCCGGAAAAGGGTCCCTGAGCAGAAAAAGAAAAGGAGAAAAGTGATAATCAAATTCAAGCAACGTTTGCCGGGCGAGAATTATTTTTCCCATCAGCCCTTCCCTGAACCTTTCAAGAACCAGATCGCATGTTTCCATCCATTGTTTCTGGTCGGGGCTGAAAGAGAGTGACTTGATCTCGGGCAGACGGACATTGTTGACCGGGGCCGACGTGCTGAGTTTTTCCATTGCGGCAAGCAGCCGGTTGTATTGCCCGGCGGTATTTTCTCCGGGCTCAAGCATGAGATTGCAGCTGAGAGTATAGAGGCCGTCTTTTACAGTCAGTTGAACAGCCGGCAGAACAAAGGTAAATGACTTGAAAGGCAGCCACTGGTTATCCTGTTGCTGTTCATTATTGAAGCAGAACCCTCCGAAATAGCGGGCATCGGGGTCTTTTTTGGAGATTTCTTGCTGAAGAATATCGAAACTCAGACTATTTGGTCCGGTTTTATCATACTCGATAACATCTGCAAGACCAATTCCGGCTACGAGATCGTTCCTTTCCCTGTTTGACCAGAAGAATCTCGGATAGATATCCTGATCATGGAGCCACAGCAAAGAGTCGATTGCCGCAACATGTATGGAAAAGGTGTGGAGGTGCTTTTCTGAAATACTTCCGGTGGCGGCAGAGTGACGGGCAACCATTTTCTGCAATGCGCTGACAGCCTTTTCCATCGGCAGCGGCTCACTGACTGGTTCAATAATGTCGGTTAGTTTGTCCATGTGCACACATCAGCGGATTTTCGCTCCTGAGAAACAGCCGCCAACTGTCTGTCAGGTACGGAGCTACACCCTGAAAGCTCAGTTATTATTTTCCAGATGGCGTTCCAGAGAGACGGCAAGATAATTGTTTTTATCCTGAAGCCAGGCATAAATCTCCTGAGCTTTTGCTTTTCGGCCGGTTCTGATGTAGCAAATTGCAAGGTTGTAATGTGCTTCTTCAAAAGCAGTGCTGTTTGCAATTGCCTGAAGGTATGCGTCGATTGCAAGGTCGCACTTTTTCAACTGCAGATACACATTGCCTATATCATAATATCGGAGAGAGTCATCGGGCGAATATTCGAGACTTTTTTTGAAGTATTCAAGCGCCTTGGTGTACTTCTTCCGGTTGAAATATGCAGCGCCGAGCGCAGGATAAACGGTAATGCCGCTCTGGGGGTTGAGAGACAGAGCTTTTTCGTAAGACTCGACGGCCTGGTCGTATTGCTGCTGCCTCGCATATGCATTGCCGAGCCTGATATATGCCTGGGGGTCTTCTGGATTCTGCCATACAGCTTGCTGGAGGTCGTTGAGCTCTTTTGATGACGAATCGCATCCCGACAACGTGAGGACTGCGGAACCTGACATGAAAAAAACTGCGGCGATAAGCAGCAGGGACGTAAAAAGATGTCGATCAATGTAGGCCATGAACAATAAATATAGTGAGTATCTTTTTCACCTGCTAATCAACGATTTGACCTCACAGACAGTAATATATACATATATCCGTCATGAAAAATTCCGCAACGATCAGGTGGGAAGCTTATGCTGTTCGGCAATAATCGGCACATAATCTCGGCAAGCAGAAGAACCGATATCCCGGCATTTTACACGGAGTGGTTTATCGACAAGGTGCGCAAGGGTTACTGCAAGGTGGTAAATCCCTATAATCCTTCGCAGATAAAAAAGGTGTCACTTCATCCCGGAGATGTTGCTGCAGTCGTGTTCTGGACCAGACGTTCGGGGCCGCTTCAGCCTTATCTTCGTGAACTTGACGGCAGGGGCTTCAATTATTACTTTCTCTATACCGTAACAGGGTATCCCGGTGTCTATGAAAAGGGGCTCCCTGATATTGATGAGACTATCGACGACTTTCTTGCACTTGCGGAACTCATAGGGCCTGAAAAGGTAATTTGGCGTTACGATCCTGTGATCATTACCCCTGAGCTGAACACCGATTATCATATCCGTAATTTCACGAGGCTTGCCTTTCGGCTTTCTCCCGGAACGAAAAACGTTATAATAACCTTTGTAAAAAGGTACCGTCATATCGAGGAGAAGCTGAAAGATATGGGGTATGCTGTTCCTTCGCCGGGCGATCGTTCTGCTCTTGAGGAGCGGTTTCTTTCAGCGGCTTCTGCCGAAGGCATGCGGATAAAAGGTTGTGGAAAGAGGGATACCTTGAATAATGTGCATAAAGGGAAATGTATCGATGATATGCTGATGAGAGAATTGTTTGGCCTTGAGCTTTTCACGGGAAAAGATCGGGGGCAGCCTGAAGAGTGCAACTGTATCCGAAGCATAGATATCGGCAGTTACGGTTCCTGTCTGCACCGCTGTGTTTACTGTTATGCATCGCGCAATTTTGTCCGTGCCGAACGCCGGTACCGGGAGCATGATTACAGGGCGGAGATGCTGTGAGAGCACTTCTCACGGGAAACATCAAAAGGATACTGTCAAAAAATCCAAAGAAGGACGGACTATGAAAACCATAACAATGAATGTCGGGGGGATGCACTGCGGGAGCTGTGAAGCGCTGGTCGGAGAGGCTCTTGAGGAACTCGGCGGTGTCGAGAGTGTTGAGGTTTCCCGGGGGTCGGGAACGGCGACGGTTGTTTATGATGAGTGCACGATCTCACCCGAAACTCTGAAAGCTGCGATAGAAAAAGAGGGTTACACGGTTTCGGGATAATCATGGAAAAAGCGGCCCTCAAAGTGACCGGCATGCATTGTGAGAGCTGTGTAAAGCTGGTAGAGAAAGCTCTTGGCAAGGCTGATGGTGTAGAAAACGCCGTTGTCAATTTCGCAGCCGGAAAAGCTTCAGTGACCTATGATCCTGCTGTTACAGATCCTTCACGGCTTGTCAGGGAGGTTGAAAAAAGGGGTTATGGGGCGCGCCTGATTGAACCTGCCGGTACCGCAAAGGCAGAGGCAGCGTACAGTGATGAACTTCGCGGGCTGCGGCGGAGAATGATTACGGGTGCAGTTTTTGCAATCCCGGCGCTGGTTCTCAGCATGTTTTTCATGCAGGATCCGCTTCCATATCAGGGTTTTATCCTCTGGATTCTCGCAACCCCCGTGCAGTTTTATGTGGGCAGGGAGTTTTACCTCGGAGCATGGGTCGCACTGCGGAACGGTTCTTCGAACATGGATACGCTGGTGGCCTTGGGAACCAGTGCAGCTTATTTCTATTCCGTTTACCTTGTTCTTTTCAAGGGAGAGGATCATCAATATTTCGAGGCATCTGCTGTTCTGATAACGCTGGTAATCCTCGGCAAGTATTTTGAGGCGTTATCGAAACACCGCACATCGGAAGCAATCAACAGCCTTGAAAAGCTTTTTCCAAAGGAAGCATCGGTTATCAGGAACGGACTGGAAGTCAAGGTACCGGTTGAAGAGGTTGACCCCGGAGAAATTCTGGTCGTTCGTCCCGGAGAACAGGTGCCGGTTGACGGTGAGATTGTCAAGGGAACAACAACGCTTGACGAGAGCATGGTAACAGGAGAAAGTGTTCCTGTCGCAAAAGGGGTTGGAGAGAGTGTTATCGGTTCGACCATCAACAGGGAAGGCGGCTTTACGATGAAGGTAACCCGTACCGGTTCGGAAACGATGCTGGCTAAAATTATCCGTCTTGTGGAAGATGCCCAGATGCAGAAAGCGCCCGTTCAGAGGTTTGCCGACAAAGTGTCTTCCTGGTTTGTTCCCGCCGTGATAGTGATCGCCTGCATGACGTTCATTGTCTGGTTTGTCGTTCTGGGTGCCTCGCTCAGCTTTGCCCTTGTGGCGGCGGTATCGGTTCTGGTTATTGCCTGTCCCTGTGCGCTTGGGCTGGCGACTCCCACTGCAATTATGGTTGGTACGGGTATGGGGGCCCGTGAAGGTATACTCATAAAGGGAGGCGACGCGCTTGAAACGGCAGGCGGGCTCCGCCATGTTGTTTTCGATAAAACCGGGACGATAACAAAGGCGCAGCCTGAGGTGAACGTGATGAGAGCCGGGGAGGGGTACAGTGAAACTGAATGTTTGCGGCTGGCCGCCGGGATGGAACAGGGTTCGGAACACCCGCTTGCAAGAGCGGTGCTGCGAAAAGCTGAATCGAGAGGTATTCAGCCCGCAGAGACGGAAGACTTTCGAGTGCATACCGGCAGGGGTATTGACGCTTTGATTGAAGGGGAGCGCTACCATGTTGGTTCGCCCCGTTTTATCGAAGAGTCGGGTTTCGATACAGAGCATTTCAGGCGTTCTGTGGAGAAATATGAGGCAGAGGGGCAGACTGTGATCATGCTTGCGGGAAAAGGCCGGGTGCTGGGGATTTTCGCTCTGAGCGATACAGTGCGTCAGGAAGCAGCGGAAACCGTTCGCAGGCTTCATGCGATGGGACTTTCCACTTCGATGATCACAGGGGACAACGAACGGGTGGCCCATGCAATAGCTGGTGAAGCAGGGATAATATCATACCGGGCAGGGGTTCTGCCGGGGGAAAAGGCTTCCTTTATCGGGGAGGTACAGGAAAATGGAAAAGTAGCCATGGTGGGAGACGGTATCAATGATGCGCCTGCTCTTGCACAAGCTGATATAGGCATCGCTATGGGGTCCGGAACCGATATTGCCATGGAAGCCGGTGATATAGTTTTTATGCGCGATGATCTTTCCTCTCTTCCCAGGGCGATACGGCTGAGCCGCCTGACCATGCAGCGTATTCGTCTGAACATGTTCTGGGCTCTGTTCTACAACACTGTTGGTATTCCTGTTGCGGCAGGTTTGTTCTATCCCTGGACGGGATGGCTGCTCAACCCGATGATTGCAGGAGGAGCCATGGCCATGAGTTCCGTAAGTGTCGTTCTGAGTTCTCTTATGCTGAAGCTGAAAAAGTTTTGATAAATGTTTCGTTTTGTTGAATTGTTACAATAGCCGGGTAGCTTGATAGCTCGCTATCAAGCTGTTTTGACTTTTTACTTTTGCATTTTGACTTTTCCTGTCGACGGATGCCGCATCACCCCTCTGTAATATTCTTTGTTGGTTACACGGGGAGCGTGGCTTTGCTGTTAGGCAGTCTTGTCTGCCGGAGACAGGTAACAGGTCGCTTTTCACGAATTAATTTGAAACGATCGGTCCGGGTGTTACTATGGTAGTAACCGGAAGAGTTGCATTCTGATATAATGTTCAAAAAACAAACAGGTTATGGCAGTTGAAAAAACGCAGAGGCTTACCGTTCTTATCGACGCCGACAATACCCAGGTATCGATTATTGACGGATTGCTTGCTGAGATAGCAAAATACGGTATAGCGAGTGTGAAAAGAATTTATGGCGACTGGACATCCCAGGCTCTCAAGGGTTGGAAGGAGGTCCTTCTGGAGCACTCCATACAGCCGATTCAGCAGTTTGGCTACACCAGGGGTAAAAATGCAACCGACAGTGCCATGATCATTGACGCGATGGATCTGCTCTATACGGGGAATTTTGACGGTTTCTGTATTGTATCGAGTGACAGTGACTTTACCAAGCTGGCATCGAGGATCAGGGAGTCAGGGCTTTTTGTTTATGGCTTCGGAGAAAAAAAGACTCCTGCGGCATTTGTTTCTGCCTGTGACAAATTTATCTATACCGAAGTACTTCGCGCAAGAGTAAATGAAAGTGAGGCCATAGCGAGGAAATCAACTGCCGAGCTGAAAAAGGACACTCGACTGGTTCGGCTGCTCAGAAACGCTGTTGACTCGGCTTCCGATGAGGGCGGATGGGCTCATCTTGCAACCGTGGGTAATACTATCGCCAAACAGTCGCCTGAATTTGACCCGAGGAATTATGGATACGGCAAGCTTGGTGAACTGGTTAAGGCCGCAAAGCTGTTCGATCTCGATGAGCGTTCTGCCGCAGACGGGCAATCAAAATTGATCTACCTGAAAGATAAAAGGAAAAAGGTGTGAAAACAGAAGCAGCAGGGTTCCCCTGCTGATGATGGTGCGCGAAATAGAAATGTTGCGGAGCTGACGGGACTCGAACCCGCGGCCTCCTGCGTGACAGGCAGGCGCTCTAACCAAACTGAGCTACAGCTCCATTCAAAGAGTTGTAAATGTAGAAATATTTACAGCTCCTTCCAAAAAGTTTTTTCATTTTAATTCTTCTTATATTTCAAGCTGAAGTGATCATTGCAGCTGTTTCCGTCTTTGCCTGATTAGATGAACAATCGTGCAAGCCGGGGATTGCTGTCTTTCATGTCGGTCTCGCGGGAAACAGCCCTTGATTGCTGTTTTTCCGGCTTTTCCGCATACAGACCTGCTCAATCATCTATGAAGAAACTCTCCGTACTTTCCATTTTGCTGATGAGTTCGTTCATTCCGCTGCAGCTTTTTGCACGCGGGATAGATGAACGCATCAATGACGCTATGGCTCCTGTGACAGCCATCATGTTCAAGATTGTATTCTTCCCCATAACTATAGGGGAGGTCAGTTTTCCGTTCGTACTGCTCTGGCTTGTCGTGGCTGCAGCCGGGTTTACGGTCTATATGGGTTTTGTCAATGTGAGGGGGTTCAAGCACGCGATAGAACTGGTTCGCGGTATCTATGATTCACCGGATAAACAGAAGGGAGAGGTTTCTCATTTCCAGGCCCTGACTGCGGCTCTTTCTGCAACGGTAGGGCTTGGCAATATTGCCGGTGTTGCCGTTGCCATTACCCTTGGGGGGCCCGGTGCAACGCTCTGGATGATTTTTGGCGGTTTGTTCGGTATGTCGTCGAAGTTTGTTGAATGCACACTGGGGGTCAAATACAGGAAAGTCCGGGAAGACGGTTCTGTTTCCGGTGGCCCGATGTACTATCTCAGCAAAGGGTTTGCGGAAAAAGGATTTTCCGGTCTCGGAAAAGCACTCGCATTTTTTTTCGCTGTCATGTGTATCGGGGGGTCTCTCGGCGGGGGCAACATGTTCCAGGCCAACCAGGCCTTCAAGCAAGCGATTATAGCAACGGGCGGTGAGCAGAGCCTGTTATATCAGCAGGGGTGGATTTTCGGGCTGGTCATGGCGACTCTGGTTGGTGTGGTTATCATAGGCGGGATCAAGTCCATCGTCAGGGTTACTTCAAAGCTTGTTCCGGTTATGGTCGTGATCTATATTTGCGCTGCCCTGTTTATTATTTTTTCACATATCACTTTGCTTCCTCAGGCCGTTATGGCTATTCTGAGAGGGGCTTTTGCGCCGGAGGCACTTTATGGAGGTGTTGTCGGTGTAATGATTCAGGGGTTCAGGCGTGCGGCATTTTCAAACGAAGCAGGAATCGGTTCTGCGCCGATAGCCCATGCAGCGGTTAAAACCGACGAGCCTGTAACCGAAGGTTTTGTGGCTCTGCTCGAACCGTTTCTTGATACTGTTGTAATCTGCACCATGACTGCTCTCGTGATCATTATTTCCGGGTTGTATGTTGAACAGGGCATGGACGGCATAGCACTTACCTCAAGGGCTTTCGAGCAGGTTATTTTCTGGTTCCCGTACATATTGAGCGTGGCCGTTCTGCTCTTTGCATTTTCAACGATGATTGCCTGGTCCTACTACGGTCTCAAGGCATGGACATACATCTTTGGAGAAAGTGCGGCATCGGATGTCAGCTACAAGCTGTTGTTCTGCGTTTTCATTGTCCTCGGTTCCGCCATGAACCTGGGGTCTGTAATCGAGTTTACCGATGCCATGATTTTCGCAATGTCGTTTCCCAACCTTGTTGGTCTGTACCTTCTTGCCCCCGGTGTAAAACGGGATCTTGATTCATATTTTGACCGTTTGCGCCAGGGCCAGATCAGACGCTACAAATAATCTTGTGCCGGAAGAATTATTCGGGAATGATCAGTGCGTTTGGATGTGTTAGGTTTTAGGGGAAAAAAAGTTACACAGGCGGTAAGGAAAAAACATAAAAAGACTCAACAATCATGTCAAACAACTCCTTGACTATAACCGATAACCGTACCGGAAAAACCTATGAGGTTCCCATAGAATGTGGTACAATCCGGACAATGGATCTCAGGCAGATAAAGGTTTCGGATGAAGATTTCGGCCTTCTCGGATATGATCCGGGGTATCTCAATACGGCTTCCTGCAAAAGCATGGTGACCTTTATCGATGGTGAGAAGGGGATTCTTCGCTACAGGGGATATCCCATCGAGCAGATTGCCGAAAAAAGTTCTTTTCTGGAAACGGCATATCTGTTGATAAAAGGTGAATTGCCGGACAAGGAGCGGCTCGATGCGTGGAAGCACAATATCCAGATGCACACGATGGTCCATTCCAATCTCACAAAGTTCATGGACGGGTTTCGCTATGACGGCCACCCAATGGGAATTCTGGTCGGGACGGTCGGTGCTCTTTCAACCTTTTATCCCGACGCAAAAAATATTTTCGACAAAGAGTCAAAAAGACTTCAGGTACGGCGTCTGATCGGTAAAATGCCGACGCTTGCTGCGATGAGTTTCCGTCACAGCATGGGCTTTCCTTATGTGCTTCCAGACAACGATCTGAGTTATGCGGGAAACTTCCTTTCCATGATGTTCAGAATGACCGAACGTAAATATTCTCCCAATCCGGTTCTGGAGAATGCATTGGATGTTTTGTTTATCCTGCATGCCGATCATGAGCAGAACTGCTCGGCCAGTGCGGTGCGTTCTGTCGGGAGTTCCCATGTCGATCCATACTCAGCGCTTGCGGCAGGGTGCGCAGCGCTCTATGGTCCTTTGCATGGCGGGGCGAACGAGGCGGTTATCCGCATGCTGGAGAGGATCGGTTCCCTGGACAAGGTGCCTGAGTTCATTAAAGCCGTCAAAGCAGGAGAGGGAAGGCTTATGGGTTTCGGCCACAGGGTATATAAAAATTATGACCCGAGAGCCAAGATTATTAAGAAGATTGCTTTCGATGTTTTTGAGGTCACAGGCAGGAATGCGTTGCTGGATATCGCTCTGGAGCTTGAAAAAATCGCCCTCGAGGATGACTACTTTGTTGGCCGGAAACTTTATCCAAACGTTGACTTTTATTCCGGTCTGATCTATCAGGCAATGGGATTTCCGCTCGACATGTTTCCGGTTCTGTTTGCCATCGGCAGGACTCCCGGATGGCTGGCGCAGTGGATGGAGCATATGGATGACGATGAACAGAAAATTGCCCGGCCCCGGCAGATGTATCTCGGGGAAGACAAACGTGATTATGTACCGGTCGAAGACAGGCCGAAGCTGACGCATCCCGTTGAGAAGAAGATCGGGATGTGCCGGTTATGATGTTTTTCATGGCCCCGGTATCCGTGCGTTTGCAGCACAGGGGATTTGCGCTTTTTTATTATCTTGAGTCCGCACATGATCGCGAAAAGCTTTGCCATTTGAATAACGACATATTTCAGACCCATGTCCGTAACTACACAGGATGTTGCATATATCGCTGAACTTGCGAGGCTCAGTTTCACCGAGGCTGAGAAAGAGAAAATGACCAGTGAGTTGAATGCTATTCTACACTATGTCGAGAAGCTCAATGAGGTCGATACGGAAGGCATCGAGCCATTGAGCAGTATTCATGATCAGGTTAATGTTCTCCGCGAAGATATCCGTCAGGATTCAATATCGAATGAAGTTGCCCTGATGAATGCGCCAGACAAGCTCGATCGCTTTTTCAAGGTTCCGAAGGTTATCGGCTGATGGGGCGTCATGCTTCAGGTGCAGGAAGAAGCAGGAGCGGTCATTTTTTCTGTTAAGGTCCAGCCGCGATCGTCGAAAAGCAAGGTGACAGGGGAATATGAGGGCATCGTGAAAATGAGCCTGAAGGCCCCGCCCGTAGATGGTGAGGCCAATCTCGAATGTTGCAGACTGCTTGCCCGCATACTCGGTGTGCCGCGTTCGCAGGTGCAGATTGTTTCCGGATTAAGAGCAAAAATGAAACGGGTGAAGGTTGAAGGATTGTCTGCCGCCGGATTTGCAGAAAAAATAACCCCTTACCTTTCCGTTTCCTCCTGAATACTGTTGGTCTATGAGGGCGGTAATCCAGAGAGTGAGTGAAGCGTCGGTCACGGTGAACGGTGCCCTGTATTCCCGGATAGGGCCGGGGCTTCTGGTGCTGCTCGGTATAGCTCCGGAAGACGAAGACCGGGAGACATTCTGGATGATTCGCAAGATTCTCAACCTCAGAATCTTTGAGGACAGCAAGGGCAAAATGAACCTTTCGGTTTCGGATACCGGAGGGGAACTTCTCCTGGTTTCACAGTTCACCCTTTATGCCGATACAAGCCGCGGCAACAGACCGGGGTTTTCCGGCTCAGCACCGTTCAGAAAAGCACATGATATCTATAACGGGTTTGTCGACGCCATGCGTTCAAACTCTTCCCTGCGCATCGAGACCGGCTCTTTTGGCGACGAGATGCAGGTGAGTCTTGTAAACGACGGGCCGGTTACGCTGATTGTCGATACGCCGGAGAATCAGTTGGCAGACGGCAATAGTCAGTAGGCAATCGGGTAAGAAAGTCAATCCATTCAGCCATACGATATTAATGAAGGTAGTGATCATCATTCCTGCAAGGCTCGATTCAAGCAGGTTGAAGAGGAAAATGCTCGTTGATCTTGAAGGAGAGCCCCTCATTGTCAGAACGTTTCAGCGTGCAATGCAGGCAAGTTGTGCGGAACGCGTTGTTGTTGCAACAGACAGCAGGGAAATTGCCGATGTTCTGCGGACCGTTGGTGCCGAGGTTATTATGACCTCCGAAAACGCGAGCTGCGGCTCGGAACGTATTGCCGAAGCAGCCGGACAGATTGACGGGGATGTTTTTATCAACCTGCAGGGTGACGAACCGCTTATCGATCCGGGCAATATCGATCGTGTTGCAGGGCCTTATCTTCGCGGAGAAAATCCTGACTGTACAACACTGGTATATCCTGTTTTGCCGGGAGATTACACCACGATCAGGGACCAGCATATTGTAAAGGTGGTTATGAACAAGGATGGGTACGCTTTGTACTTTTCACGGAGCCAGATCCCTTTTTCACGGATGAGAAATGCTTCGATGACGTTCTATCGTCACATCGGCATCTATGCGTTTCGGTCGGACGTGCTTCGGGAGTTTGCAGCACTGGAACCTTCAATGCTTGAAAAGGAGGAGTCTCTCGAACAACTGCGTTTGCTGGAAAATGGCTTTCGCATACAATGTGTGGAAACTACGGTTGACTCGCCCGGGGTCAACACTCCCGGGGATCTCGATCTGGTCCGGCGGATGTTCCGGGAGCAGCAACGTCCGGCATGATTTCAACAGCTACTTCGCCATCATGAAAGATCACGGATGCTCTGTCGGTCTTACGGACAGCATTACTGGAGGTGACATATGAATTGCCTTGCCTGACGAGAGTAAACCCTCTTTCGAGTGTTTTTCTGTGATCAAGCAGGGCAAGCCTTTCCGTGACGGAAGAAAAACTGCGTTCCGAATGCATGATTGCGCTCCGGATCGATTGTGACATGTACTTGACAAGGTGGTCTATCTGTTCATGCAGTTGTTCAAGCTTGACCTGAGGACGGTTAAAGGCATAACTCCCAAGAAGAGAACCGACTTGTCGCTCGGTTCCCTCAACCTTGGTGTGCAGTGCTGAACATTGGCGGTTGAGCAGGGAATCGCAGTGCCGGAGAAGTTCCTGCATATCGGGGGCGGCAATTTCTGCAGCTATCGATGGTGTTCCTGCACGCATGTCGGCAACCATGTCGGCGATTGTGACATCTGTTTCATGGCCGATTGCGCTGATAACCGGAATTTGCGAACCAAAGATTGCCAGAGCCACTTCTTCCTCGTTGAATGCCTGAAGATCTTCAAGAGATCCGCCTCCCCTGGCTACGATAATGACATCGGTTTTTTTTGCCGGATCGGAGAGCGTGTTGAAATAAGCGAATGCTCCGGTAACATTTTGTGCGGCTTCTTCTCCCTGGACCTTTACCGGATAGAGCAGAAGTTGTGCAGCCGGGAAACGGCGCATGAAAACGTTGCTCATGTCTTCTATTACCGCTCCGGTTGCCGATGTTATCAGGCCGATTCTTTCCGGGATGGCAGGCAACGGTTTTTTATGTTCCTGGTTGAAATAGCCTTTGGCGGCAAGCTTTTCAAGAAGCATCGCATAGGCAAGCTGAAGCATTCCTTCACCGGCAGGGGTGACAGACGTACAGATGAGTTGATAGCGCCCTGAGGGAGGGTACACCTCGAGGCGTCCGCGAGCGATGACTTCCAGACCGTCCTTGAGATCGACAGAAAGCCTCATGCGAATGTTTTTCCATATAACTGCGGGAATCTGTGCGCCTTCATCTTTCAGGGTCATATAGATGTGACCTGAACCCGGGAGCTTGAAATTGGAAATCTCGCCTCTGACGCTGATGGTGGGGAACTGGTCTTCAAGGACAGACTTGATCTCCTTTGTGAGTTCGGTAACGGTAAATATCTGCTCTGACATAGGAAACGTTTCAATACGGTTTGCCGGATATGGTAACCGTAAAGTTAGGTATTTCCGTGGAATGGTTTTAGTATATTCTCATCTGGGACGGCGGCAAATAAGTTGTCCCGCCAATCAACTGTTTTTCGGAATAATTTGAAACGATCAGCTTTGGAATGAAAAGTGACGCATGTGTTGCCCGTCTGGAAAAAAAACTTTCTCTGGACAAGCAGCGTGTCATACAATGTCTCAACGCCGTTGTTGCCGGGCTGGTTGAAGAACTTGTCCAAAAGGAAGAGATTGCCGTTAAAGGACTCGGTTATTTCAAGGTGGCGCATATCCCTTTCAGGAAGGAGGCTCAGGACAATGTTACGCGTGCCTTGCCTCCCCGGAAGCAAATTGTTTTTCTTACAAGACCGGTGGTGGATTCCGCAACCCTGCGGATTATCGCCCGCAAGACAGGGCTTACGGAAACAGAGGCTGAAAAATTCTACAGAATTCTGGCCGGGCATTTCAAAGATACTTTTGGGAAAAAGCAGGAGCTCTGTCTTGAAGGACTGGGAACGTTCGGAAATGTTGATGGAAAATACATTTTTGTTCCCGACAGAACGCTCCAGGAAATTGTCAATAACGCTTACGAGAACCTGCAGGTGTTTGAGGTGCATGTAAAATAGTTACGAACTTGTTTCCGTTTGGCGATATCTTTTCGCAGCAGCAAAACAGCAGTTAGTATGGGAAAAAATGAATGTCCGAATCTTCATCCTCAGTCGATGTGTCCTGCCTTCGGGGGGCTGCGTGTTCTTACCAGGATCGAGGGGGCGACGGTTTGCCTTGTCGGCGATCAGGGTTGTCTTTATGGATTGACCTTTGTTTCACATTTTTACGCGGCACGAAGATCAATAGTTGCGCCTGAACTGATGAACGTTCAGATTTCCGGGGGAACGATGATCGATGATGTAAGAGCGACAATCAAGAAGATAGCTGAGGATCCTGCTGTGACGTTCATTCCTGTGGTCAGTACCTGTGTTGCCGAAACGGCAGGAATTGCAGAAGAACTGCTGCCTGAAAAGGTGGGTAATGCTGTTGTGCAGCTTGTTCGGCTGCCCGCGTTTCAGATCAAATCCCATCCTGAAGCAAAAGATGTTGCGGCCTCAGCGCTGCTCGGCAGGTTTGCTGATTTTGACGGACCGAAGAGAGAAAAATCGCTTCTGGTTGTTGGTGAAATCTTTCCGGTTGATGCAATGGCTATAGGCGGCGTTCTGCAGCGAATAGGTGTGCAGTCGGTTATTGCGGTTCCCGCTGCCGACCTGGAGGATTACGCCGAAGCCGGGAAAGTTCAGGCATGTGCACTGTTGCACCCATTTTACGAAAGGACAGCCTCGCTGCTTGAAGAAAAGGGGGTACGAATTGTCTCCGGAAATCCCGTCGGTGCAGGGGCAATCGCCGGATGGATCGAGCGGATCGGTGAAGCTCTCGAACTCGATGTGGAAACTGTTCGTAAGGTTGCCGCGGAGGAAAAAGAGAAAGCGGCGGAAGTCATTGGCAAGTTCGGCAACCTTTCAGGGAAGGTTATCGTTGCCGGGTACGAGGGGAATGAGCTGCCCGTTGTCAGATTGCTGCTGGAAGCAGGTCTCGAGGTTCCTTATGCATCGACATCAATCGCTCGTACTGCTCTCGGGGAGGAGGATCACCGGCTTCTTTCCATGCTCGGTACCGAGATCCGTTACCGGAAATACCTGGAGGAGGATATGCGGGCTGTTCTGGAGTATGAGCCGGATCTTGTCATCGGGACTACGTCACTGGACAGTTTCGCAAAAGAAAGGGGCATTCCGGCAATCTACTATACCAACAATATTTCGTCCCGCCCCGTATTTTTCGCCGCGGGTGCCGGAACGGTGCTTGGGATGGTTGCAGGTCTTCTGGGAAGAAAGGATGTGTTCAGGAAAATGAAAGAGTACTTTACTACACTTCCATGATCTCTTTTTCTTTCTGAGCGATCAGGTCGTTGATCTGTTTTTCGTACTTGTGAACGAGGTCGTCGGCGTCTTTTTTGCTTCGGCTTTTCTCATCCTCGCTGATCTCCTTGTCTTTCTCGAGCTTGTCAACACCGTGAAGTATTTCCCTGCGGAGATTGCGGAGCGCGATCTTTGTGTCTTCACCATACTTTTTGGTGAGTTTGACATACTCCTTGCGTCGTTCTTCCGTGAGGGGAGGTATGCTTACCCTGATGCTCTGTCCTTCTGCTGCGGGGTTGAGCCCGAGATTGGCATCACGGATGGCTTTTTCTGCCGGGGCAACCATCGATTTATCCCAGACCTGAACCATGAGTGTGTGAGCGTCCTGAACGCCTACATTGCCAAGTTGTTTGAGCGGCATCAATTGGCCGTAGGCATCGACTTTTACACGGTCGAGCAAGGCCGTTGTTGCCTTGCCGGTTCTTATGGCGGCGATCTCATGCTGGAAGCTTTCAAGAGATTTTTTCATTTTTGCTTCCACCTTTTGAGTGATTTCCTTGACGCTCATAGGTTTCGAATCATGTTTGATTATCGGAGACCGCGTGACAAACCCTATTCAGAAGAAGATGCGGCAGCTTTCTTGCCGAATCTTTTCTGAAAACGTTCGACGCGTCCGGCAGTGTCAACCAGTACCTGTTTGCCTGTATAGAAAGGATGGCAGTTACTGCAGATATCGACTTTAATCGATGGTCTTGTGGAACGTGTTTCAAAGCTGTTGCCGCAGTTGGCACAGGTAACAGTAACTTTCGTATACTTCGGATGGATATCTTTTTTCATGACTTCGATGTACCTTGTCTGGCGATAAACCTGTTATATGTGTCGTGAATAAAACAATTTCTCGGGCAATATACAAGATTAACATGCAGAAACAAAGCAAAGGTGTCCTGAAGAGCGTGCAGCGTGTTCCGGTTGTGGCGCTGGATGGTGCCCGGACAGACAAAAGCATGAGCATGCATGGTTGAAAAAAACCTTTGTGACATTCCGGTGACAGCTATCAAGGGAGTAGGCCCGCGCAAAGCTGCGTTGTTAGAACAGGTTGGAATAAAGACGATTGCCGATCTGTATGATTTTTTCCCGCGACGTTATCTGGACAGAAGGACCATAAAGCACATTGATGCGCTTGTTGAAGGGGAACTGGTAACGGTTGTTGGAACGGTGAAAAGGGTAATGAAACAGAATGGCCGGTATGGGCGTTCGCGCTTGAACGTTACGCTCTTGGACAAATCAGGAGCGCTTGAACTGGTCTGGTTCAGGGGGGTATCCTATGTTTCCCGTACTCTCCGGGAAGGAGACGTTCTGGCGGTTCACGGCAAAGTTGGGGTTTTCGGTCGCCAGCGGCAGATGCAGCATCCGGAATTTGAACGTCTCAACCGTGACCAGGATTCGGCCTCCGATGAGGAGAATAATGTTGTTGATCTCTTTCACACAGGCAAGATCGTGCCGGTATACCCTTCGTCCGAGCCCCTGAAGCAAGCCGGTCTGGGGTCGAGAGGGTTGAGGGGGGTATTGCAAAAAGCCTTTGTTGTCAAACCCCCGTTTTTCAGGGAAAACCTTCCCGACAGGATTGTTACGCAATATGGTCTCCTGCCGCTCAATGAGGCATACCGGATGATCCACTTTCCTTCTTCCCCTGAAATGCTCGACCGGGCGCTCTATCGGTTTAAATGGACCGAACTGTTCTATGCACAGCTTGTTTTTGCGATACGCCGTGCTTTTGTGCATACAGGCGGGGGCGCCATTCGTTTTGAACGCTCCGGAAACTATACGGCAAAGCTCTATGACATGCTGCCATACAGTATGACGACAGCACAAAAAAATGCCGTGCGGGAGATTTACCGTGATCTGCGAAGTGGAAACCGGATGAACCGTTTGCTTCAGGGAGATGTCGGTTCAGGTAAAACACTGGTGGCCATGTTTGCAATGACGCTTGCGGCTGACAACGGGTTGCAGGCGGCATTTATGGCACCTACGGAAATACTCGCCTTTCAGCATTTCATGGTAATGAAAGAACTTGCGGAATCGCTCGGGCTTCATGTCGGCTTTCTCGGCGGACGGCAAAGAATAAAAGAACGCAGAGGCATACTGGATCGGCTTGAAGCCGGCCTGCTTCACATCCTTGTTGGCACGCACGCTGTTATAGAGGATACGGTACGTTTTAAAAAGCTTGGCCTTGCTGTCATTGACGAGCAGCACCGGTTTGGTGTGTTGCAGCGCAAAGCGCTTCAGGATAAGGCTGAAAATCCTCATGTGCTGCTCATGACGGCAACGCCGATCCCGAGAACCCTTACTATGGGGGTGTTCGGGGACCTTGATGTTACAGTAATCGATCAGCTTCCCGGTGGCAGAAAACATATTGTCACCCGGCTGTGCAGGGAGAGTGAAAAACCGGAGGTTCTCCGTTTTCTTCGTCGGGAAGTTGAAAAAGGCAGACAGGCCTATATTGTGTATCCTCTTGTTGAAGAGTCCGAAAAGATTGATCTTAAAGCTGCAGCAGAGAGTTTCAGGCAACTGCGTGACGAGCTTCCGCCCGGTATCAGTATGGGGTTGATTCATGGTCAGATGCCTTCTGACGAGAAAGAGCGTGTTATGGGCGAGTTCAGATCGGGTCAGCTCGATCTGCTTGTCGGGACTACTGTCATCGAGGTCGGGGTTGATGTGCCGAATGCGACGATCATGGTGGTTGAGCATGCGGAGCGTTTCGGACTGGCGCAGCTTCATCAGTTGCGGGGAAGAGTGGGCAGGGGACAGCATCAGTCATACTGTTTTCTGCTTTATGCAGTGCTCGGCGACGATGCCCGTGAAAGGTTGTCTGCGATGGAGAGCACGACCGACGGGTTCAGGTTGTCCGAGATCGATGCAGCATTGCGCGGGACCGGCAATATTCTGGGAAAAGAGCAATCGGGGGTAACGGCAGGGTTGAAAATCGCTGATATCTCCCGCGATTACGATATCATGTGCTCGGCACGAAAGGCTGCATTCGAACTCGTCAGGGGTGACATGTATCTTCGCGATCCCGCCAATGAAATGATAAGGAACCACTACAGGGAACATTACCATGAACGCTTTTTGTTGGTCGATATCGGCTGAGCGAAGTTTTGGACGGTAAACGTATGCGCGGGTTGCAGGAAGGGCATACTTTCAAGGGCGTGGTTGTCGAGGCGAGGGGAGGCATGTACCTTGTTGACGGTGGCGCGGACGGGCGATTCCTCTGCACGACTTTCCGGGGGACAAAAACGGAAAATGCCGATACCAGCCTTGTGGCTGTGGGTGATTATGTGCATGTAACGGAGACAGCCGGGGGCGACGTCAAGGAAGGTGTGATCAGCCTTGTTTTCCAGCGAACTTCTGCCCTGGTGAGGAAAAGGGATGTGCGGCGCAACCGCAGTAAAGAGAAAGTTCAGGTAATAGCCGCCAATATCGATCAGCTTGCCGTCGTCGTCTCCGCCGTGCAGCCGCCGTTAAACCGCCGCCTGATCGACCGCTATCTGGTTTTTGCTGAATCGGAGCATATGCCGGTTATCATCATTGTCAACAAGATGGATGCCGCTAACCGGGCATTGGTCGAGGAGCAGATGGCCCTTTATCACGCACTGGATTATTCCGTCTGTTATGTCAGCGGTGAAGATGGAGAAGGTATTGCAGTGTTGCGTAAAAAGCTTGCCGGAAAAGTTTCCGCATTCAGCGGGCATTCGGGTGTCGGTAAGTCCACGCTTATCAATCTGCTTGTCGGCGAGGAAAGGCTGAAAACCGCCGAGGTCAGTGCCTGGAGCCTCAAGGGAGTGCATACCACTACGAATGCGGTGATGCTTGGTTTGCCTGAAGGAGGATATGTGATAGACACGCCGGGGCTGAGGGAGTTCAATCTTTCCGGTATTACAAAAGAAAACCTCAGATTTTATTTTCCTGAGTTTCTTCTGCCGATGAGGGAGTGTGCGTTCTCGTCCTGTACGCACACCGTAGAGCCTTCATGCGGTGTCGTGCAGGCTGTCCGGGCGGGAGAAATTCACCCTGAGAGGTATGAGAGTTATCTGGCCATATATGAAACAATT
>JAKSCY010000103.1 GCA_022360355.1 Chlorobiales bacterium | reverse complement strand
CGTAGGCGCGCTCCTTGACTGTCAGCACCTGGGCCCGGACGACGCGCGCCATGTAGGTCCAGGTGAGCAAGCCAATGACCAGGATGATATTGCCCAGGCTGCGGCCGGCGACGGCGATGACGACCAGCATCAACGGCAGGGCCGGGATGACCAGCATGACGTCGGTGAAACGCATCAAGGCCAGGTCGATGCGTCCGCCCAGGTAGCCGGCCGCCATGCCAATCGTGCAGCCCACCAGGACGATGATGATCGAGGCCGCAAAGCCAACCAGCAGCGAGATGCGCGCGCCATAGATGACCAGGCTGAGCACGTCCCGGCCGCTTTCGTCCGTGCCCAACGGATGCTCCGGGCTGGGTGGGGCCATGACGTCAGCAGCCGTGGCCTTGACCGGCTCGTAGGGATCGTAGGGCGCGATCCACGGCGCGAACACGGCCATCAAGACGGCCGTACCCAGCATCAGCAGGCCCAGCATCCCCATCTTGCTACGGACGAACTTGCGCCAGGAGCTTTGGGCGCTGGTCTCGGTGCTGGCCTCTTCTTCTAGCGATGCTTCCTGGTCAGCCATGCTTCACCTCAGGCCTTGACCCGGGGATCGAGGTACACGTAGGTCAGATCGGCCAAAAAGTTGGCCACGATCACGCCCACCGCCAATAGGAGAAAGACCCCCTGCAACACCGGATAGTCCCGCTGGCCGATGGCGTCGAACATGAGACGGCCCAGACCCGGCCAGGAAAAGATAGTCTCGATCTCGATCATGCCACCCAAGGCCACGCCCAGGTTCAGGGCAATGATGGTCACCAGGGGCAGGGCCGCGTTCTTGAGCGCATGAGAGCGCAGGATGCCTATCTGCGTGAGGCCTTTCGCCTTGGCCGTCAGCACATAATCCTCAGCTAGCACCTCCAGCGTCGAGTTGCGCATGATGAGCATATAGCCGCCAAATAGGAGCAGGGCCAGGGTCGTCGCTGGCAGGACGAGGTGCTTGCCAATATCCAACCACCGCTCTAGCTCGCTGTCAAACGTGGCGCCGATGGTTTCGTAGCCGCCTGAGGGAAAGATGCCCTGGCCCAGGGTCAGCAACACGATGCCTAACCAGAAGGCGGGCAGAGCGAACAGGGTCAAGCCCACGCCCAGCGCTCCAGCGT
>JAKSCY010000767.1 GCA_022360355.1 Chlorobiales bacterium | reverse complement strand
CATAAAAAAATTGAAGAACAACTTGACGCGTATCATTTTGCCGAAGATGTCACTTTTCAAGAACGAACATCGGCAATCTTTCTTGTCCAGGGTGATCAGGCAGCCGATTATATGAACTCTTTCTTGCCTGATTTGAACGTTACCGAGCCATGGCAACTAAATCATATCCAGGAATGCATCATTGAGAATGTGAAATTACTGGTCATTAACCATTCACAAACCGGCGATCCCGGATTCATGCTTATTACCGACTCTGATTCTCGCGAAAAATTAAGGAAAACGTTACTTGATCGGGCCAGTACTCTTGAGATTACTGAATTTTACCTCGACGTTCTGGATGTTATGAGAATTGAATCGGGTCAGATCCGGTTCGGATCGGATTTCGATGAGAAAACGCTGCTTCTGGAACTCGATCTGGGAGAACAAATATATAACCTCGACAAAGGCTGTTATCCGGGTCAGGAGGTCGTCGCTCGCGTTGTCAATAAAGGAAAAATCGCCAGAAAAATCGTCGGGGTCACCTGCGAAGATGATCACACATTTCATGAAGGTATGGATGTAACATTCGATGGAAAATCGGTCGGTGTTGTAAAAAGCTCCACCTGGTCACCCACATTGGAAAAAACCATCGTAGTTGCAAATTTGAAACGTGACTATACCGACCATGGCGCGGAGTTTGTATTCGAAATTGATGGATCACCCGTGCAGTGCAAAATAGCTCGTCTACCCTTTTATTTTTCTCCTTCATTGGCAAAAGAGGTCGAGAGCCTTTACAACCTTGGCATGCAGTACTATCACGAGGACAATTTCGAGAAAGCAGAAGAGGCTTTTACCAGAGCGCTTAAAATCAAGCACGACTCAGCCGACTCGTGGGAAGCGCTTGCCATGTCGATCGAAAAAATGGGTGACCTCGACAGGGCAATAGTACTCAATCGTAAGTATGCAGAGCTTGATCCGCTTGCTGTCATGGCGCGAACGAATCTCTCACGGCTGTATATGTTCAAGGGTTTCAAAGAACGTGCGGAAGAAGAACAGGCGAAAGCGACAACTATAAGTTTCAAACTGAAAGCATTGAAGAATAAACAGGACAAGGGTGCCCAACAACAGTTCGAAAAACAGCAACAACAAATGCATGCAGCGGAACTTGAGCGAAAACTGGCGGTTTTCAAGCAGGTGCTTGAGCTGGATGCCGATGATGAAATCGCCAATTTTGGCGCGGGCAAACTTTATCTGGACTCCGGGCAGTTCGAGAAGGCCATTCATCACCTGCAAACGGTGATTCGCGTAAACCCTGAGTATTCTGCAGCTTATGATGCTCTGGCAAAAGCTTTTGTCAAAAATGGTAATTTCGACGATGCACGTTCATTGCTGAATAAAGGAATCGCCGTTGCAGAAGAAAAAGGCGATCTCATGCCTGCTAACTCAATGAAGGAGCTTTTGAATAGCCTGTAATTATTCTCTCATTGTTACAAAAAAAATGCTCATGAAGCAGACCATGAGCATTTTGAAAATCGTTTTAAATCTTTTCATCCCTGATCAGGCTTCAGATATCACACTTTCGTTTACTTTTCGTGCTTTTTCGCCTTGAATGAGATCGCTATGGCAGTCGAGCTTTTGACCATCCTTGTTGCCCTTCTTGGTTGCGAGACGATGGATCTGATCCGGAGAGAGATAACCGCGTTCCTCGAGGATGGCTGCCTGATCTGGTGTTAATGCCTCCGATACTTTAGCTTTTTCCCATTTGAATTTTTCCTCTTT
>JAKSCY010000580.1 GCA_022360355.1 Chlorobiales bacterium | reverse complement strand
CGCACCGGATCATGATATCAACCTGGAGGAGAAGGAAATCCGTACCATGAGCGCATATCCATGGCCGGGCAACGTCCGCGAACTGCGTAACATCATCGAGCGGGCGATCCTGCTTCGCCAGGGGCGAAAGATCTATCCTTCCGCGCTCCTGCGCAGCGGAAACGGCTGCAGCCACTCTTTCCGGTCTCCCCGGATCGACACCCCCATCATGACCCTCAGAGAGATGGAGGCCGACCATATCCGCAGGAGCCTGACCAGCCTGAAGGGCAACCATACCCACACAGCCAAAGCCTTGGGAATTTCCCGGTCGACCCTGATGCGCAAAATCAAAACACTCCAACTCCACGGTTCATAATCGATCACTGTCCCAAAACAGGTCACCTAAAACAGACCGCCTCGCGAGTAACCATAAGACCGATAATTTTGTAACTATCTGAAATAAATTATAATAAAAAAATTGGCGGTGTTGGTATACCGCTTGCTCTATATTCGAATCGATAACGAATTGGAGAGCAGACCATGAAATATGTCCTGATTGTCGATGATGAAGAGTCCTTGCTGTTGACCATCCAGGCAGGATTTGATGGGTACAAGGAAAAATTCGAAGTCGTAACCGCCCACAACGGGAAAGAGGCGGTGAAAGTGCTGGAGAGTTTGCCGATCAGCCTGGTGGTGACTGATCTGAAGATGCCGGAGATGGACGGCTTTGAACTGCTGGGCTACCTGAAAAACGATTTCCCCCAAATCCCGGCTATCGTCATGACCGCCTTCGGTACGCCGGAGATCGAGACCCGGCTGAGCCAGACCGGCATGATCCGCATGCTGGAAAAGCCGGTGGATTTCGAAGAGCTGACCCAGTTGATCATCAGTTTGCTGGATCAGGATTTCACCGGCGGCACCCTGACCGGCATCTCCCTGCCCAGTTTTCTCCAGCTGATTGAAATGGAACAGAATACCTGTCTGATGGAGATCATGACGCCCGTCGGTCAGGGACTGCTTTACTTCAACAAGGGCGTTTTGTGCGACGCCGTCTTCGGTGATTTCAAGGCCGAGGAGGCGGCCGTGACCATGCTGGCCATGGAGGATGTCAAAATAAGCTTTCGCAACCTGCCATCCAAAAAGCTGAAAAACGAATCAAGAAGAATCTGATGTCCCTCATCATGGAGG
>JAKSCY010000493.1 GCA_022360355.1 Chlorobiales bacterium | reverse complement strand
TGACATACGTATCGATGATGTCCGTTATGATTCTCTTCCTGTTACCCTGAAGAGCATCAGGGGTAAAGCCATATTCAATGATTTTTCCTAGCGGCCATCGGACAATTCCGTCAACGGTAAGTGGCCAGGAGTCGGATGAAGTTAAAGAGGTCGTTCGATTTTCCGGAATGGATGAGACGTAGCGGAATGTTCCGGTATCCTTGTCTTTGACAATGTAACTGAATTCGTTCGTTCCATCGAAATTGAGCGCTATCGAACCACCCACGACGAGGAAATCATCCGTATCCTGGGCAAAAACATGAGTAGAAATAAGAATGCAGACTATTATCAATGCAACTGTTTGAAAACCCTTGTGGAGAATCACAGTGTAACCCCCTGAGTTTGTATCAAAATTTTTAGCAAGATATGGAATGATGCTTCGATTCTGTTTTCCCTACACTGTAGATATTAATAGAAATCGCCCGATTTTTACATTGTAGAATAGCGGGAATTTGAGAAATGGCCGACACCGCATAGAAAAAGTTACTCAATGCGGCTGTCTGCTTTAAACTAAGTGTTGGTTCCAGGACGTTAAGGTTTTTTGGTTTTCTGGCACTCGCAGGTGGTAATTGCTATAACATCTACTCATGAGGACACCATCTGGTCTCAGAGAACCTCGTAGATCTTGATAGTTATGTTCCTTGTTTTATTATAGTATTTATACACTGGCGTTCATCATGTAAGACATCAATTGGTAAACAGTTCAAGACAATTAAACAGATTGCAGAAAGTACCAAATTGTCAGAGGGTAAAACAATGAAATACCTGGCATCTGTCAGAAGTTGTGTCATCGCTGTTTTGTTACTTATCTTGCTAGCACCACACATACAAAATGAAACGGCATCAGCAAGTGCTTCTTCGGAAGAAACGTTTCTGACAAGAGCTTTACAAGCCTATAAATGGGTTATGGCGGATGCAACTTCCACGCAACACGGGCTTGCATGGGACCTGTATAATTCAAAAGTAGAACAGACGAATAATTCATTGTATGACGGCACGACCGGCGTTCTGCTTTTTCTACTTGAATTGTATAAAACCACCAATGATGCTGAAGTATTGGAAAACGCGAAAAGGGCTGCGAATCATCTGCTCGCATCAGTTCAGACGGAGAGATCATCTGGTTTTTACACGGGCCTGGCGGGAATGCTCTACGCTCTCAATGAAACTTTCAAACTAACAAAGGATGCAAAATATGCTAACGGAGCCGATGACTGTTATGCACAAATTAAAACGGGAATAGAGCAGAAAACCATTATTTTATACTCAGGTTATGACATTATTTCCGGTCTCGCCGGAATAGGGCTGGCGCTTTTATATTATGCTGAGGAACGTGAAGACAAAACGATCCTGGATGTAGCCAGGGAATGCGGAGATGCTCTTCTTGATGGTGCTGTTGCAGTCCCGGAGGGTTTCAAATGGTTTCCTAGTGCCTCCTATAATAAGGAGATGCCGAATTTTTCTCATGGCACTTCCGGCATTGCCTATTTCCTTGCCCGGTTATATGAAGAAACAGAAGAGCAGAAGTACCTCGATGCTGCGACGAAAGGCGCACGTTATCTTATCTCAATTGCCAATAAATCCAATGACCAGTGCTATATCTATCATTCCAATCCCGGCGGGACCGAGATGTTTTATCTTGGTTGGTGTCATGGTCCTTCCGGTACCTGGAGACTTTTCTATCAACTCTATAACATTACCGAAGACGAAGAATGGCTGGACTGGGTAAAACGTTCTGCCAATAGCATTCTGACAAAAGAATTCTACCCGAAGACAAAAACGAGTTGGGTGCATAATCGTGGCATATGTTGCGGCGACGCCGGTGTGGCGCAGTTCTTTTACGATCTATATTTGCTGTTTGATGAGGACATTTATTCTGATAAACAGGATGAAATCAATTCCGTGCTCATATCAAGAGTATATCGCCCGGATGGAACATTGACCGATGTATATGATCAAAACGGATATATGCAGGGAGGTGCCGGGATTGGCGCCTGGATGTTGCAGATGAATGCCATGCAGAATGGAGTACGACCGCACATATGGTTTCCGGATCGC
>JAKSCY010000051.1 GCA_022360355.1 Chlorobiales bacterium | reverse complement strand
TGACTGGATGGACAGGGATTATGTGTTGCGGTTTTTCGGCAGCAGAGAAGGCGAGGCGAGAAAAGCGTATCTGGCCTTTCTGAAAGAAGAGACTGGTATCGACCGTGAAAAGGAGCTCTCGGGAGGCGGGCTTATCCGGTCCCAGGGAGGCTGGTCGAAAGTCCAGTCCATGCGGAAAACAGGATCGAAAGCCCTGAGCGATGAAAGAATTCTCGGCGGGGACGCATTTGTCAGGGATATGCTCAAAGAAGCTGAAGATCGAGCGGATGCGGTGTTATCGGCAGACGAGCAATTGAAATTGCTCAACGAAGACATCAATCGGGCATGCAGGGATGCTGGTGTAACCACAACTTTTTTGCGCTCCGGGAGCGGGAGTGGATTACTGCCTTCACTGAGAAAACAGCTTGCCGAGAAGTTTGTCTACGAATACGGAATATCGCTGGCAGAGACGGGAAGGCAGCTCGGAGTAACGACGAATGCAGTAAGCTATATGGTAAGGCGCAAATGAGGCGTGAAGCACTACAAAAACGCTTATGTTCATGGGGTTACTGGGGTTTCTGATATAGCAAGCGTAAATTGAGATATTGTAGTTACGGAACAACGTCCCCTATCTTTTTTCATGAGACATCAAGTATCGTCATAGTGGCCGCGAAGTGACAATACGTAAACAATGACAACTGACTCATCAATCTTGTAAATAAGCCGGTCTTTTTTATTCAATCGCCTTGACCAGTATCCAGAAAGGTCTCCTTTGAGCATTTCCGGTTTTCCGGTTCCTGTTTTTGGATGCTCCATAAGTTCGTTGAAGATTTTTTCAATCTTTTTACGGACGGATTTGTCTCCACAACTGTGCCAAAATTGAAGGTCTTTGTCGGCCCTGCGGGTAACCTTTACTCTGTACCTTCCCATAACTGTTTGGTATCCTTGACCTCTCGTACCCGACCTTCAGCGATGTCCTCTTCTGCTTCTTTCAGTGCAGCCAGAAGCTTGGGGTTGGAAAAATACGCTTCGTTGTCG
>JAKSCY010000388.1 GCA_022360355.1 Chlorobiales bacterium | reverse complement strand
AGTCCGGATCGGAGTCTGCAACTCGACTCCGTGAAGCTGGAATCGCTAGTAATCGTAGATCAGCATGCTACGGTGAATATGTTCCCGGGCCTTGTACACACCGCCCGTCAAGTCATGGAAGTCGGGAGTGCCCGAAGACGCGTATGCGTTTAAGGTAAGACCGGTAACTGGGACTAAGTCGTAACAAGGTAGCCGTACCGGAAGGTGCGGCTGGATCACCTCCTTTTAGTGGAGATTGCCTGTCGGCAACGGCAGGACAAGCTCAAAAAGTATTGAGACGGTTATCAGGCTTTGGAGTTCACGAGGCGACATTTTTTATTGTTTGCTACAACGAAGCGTATTGTGGAAGTGGATTGGTTATTCTGATTCGCTGGCCCGTTTCAACACGATGGTCGACGAGCCGGAGCCGCCCTGGGCCTACAACTTCTTCACCGGCGTCCCGGCGCCCGCGGCGGCGGGTCTCGTGCTGCTGCCGATGATCATGTGGTTCTGGTCGGAGTTCGCCTTTCTGCGCTCGCCGCTGGTCAACGGCGCCATGCTGCTGATCGTCTCCGGCCTGATGGTCTCGCGCGTGCCGACCTATTCGTTCAAGAGTGTGCGGGTGCCCTATCGCTACGTGCTGCCGATCCTGCTGCTCGTCGGCCTGCTGGCGGCGTTCATCACGAGCTCGCCCTGGATCACGCTCAGCCTGATCGGCGGCATCTACATCGCCAGCATTCCCATAAGCACGCGCGCGTTCGGCAAGCTGAAGGCACAGATGGAGAAGCGGGCGGAGGTTTCGGTCGACGAAGCCTAGTCCGGCTTGTCGCCGGTCCCGATTCGCGCGTGGACGGTGAGGCGCAACTCGTCGCCCTGCCGGTAGCCTTCGAAGCCGGCTTCGATGGCCGCGTCGAGCGCTGTCGCCTGGGCTTCGTCGGCGCCGGCGAGACACTGACCGAACGTCATGTCGCGCTGCGGTTCCCAGAATCGCGAGCCGGCCGGCATGCGGGGCGTGAGTTTCAGGGCTTCCTCCGACACGTTTCCGAAGCCTCCGGCCGATAACAGCGCGGCAAGCCGGCCGTCTTCGCCGAGCCGAAACGGCCGATCGAAGTCGATTCGCGGGTCGGCGCCGAATACGGCCTCTCCGGCTTCGGCGAACACGCGGAAGAGGGTCGTATCGTCACGTGGACCCCAGATCATGAACGCCGCCCGGCCGCCCGGCCGGAGCACGCGAAACGCTTCGCTCATCGCTTTCTCCGGCTCCGGAAGGAACATCAGTCCGAACCGGCAGGTCACGACGTCGAAGCTTGCATCGGTGAACGGCAGCGCTTCCATGTCGGCGATCTCGAACGCGACATTGCCGATGCCGGCCTCTGCAACCCGCCGTCGCGCACCGGCCAGCATCTCCGGCACCAGATCCGTCGCCGTAACCGATCCATCCGGCCCGACCAGCTCGGCAATCGACATCGCCGGCTCCCCGGCCCCGGACGCCAGGTCCAGCACATGCTGGCCGGCCCGGATGCCCGCCGCCTCGATCAACGGCTGGTTCAGGCCGCGCGCCAGCTTCTGCATCCGGTCCGCATTAGCGTCCCACGCCGCCCCGCGGGATACCCAGTTGTCGTAGGTCTCGCGCTTCTGTTGTTCGGTGCGATCGTCTGTCATGCCGTGCCCTCCCGTCGCCCCGATAGTACATCCAACAACGTCGCGTTGAACGCATCCGCCGCCTCGTACATCACCCAGTGGCCGGCGCCTTCGATGACGCGGAAGTCGAGGCCAGGCTGGATGGTGCGGAGTTGATTTTCGCGTTCGGCGACGTCCGGCGGCAGGGTCGTGTCGTGTTCGCCCCAGATGCCGTTGAGCGGCGCGGCGACGTCCGGCAGGACTCGCAGCAGCGTGTCGGAGAGCGCCATGCGACGGCTTTTGACGCGGGCGCGTGGAATATTCTGCATGTGGATGTGGACGGCGAGATCGTCGATGTTGCCTTCGTCGGCGAACATCAGGATGCCGAGGTTGCGGCGGGCGGTCGCCTCCGCGTCCGCCACATCGCCGTCGCGTGGGGCGCGGGT
>JAKSCY010000263.1 GCA_022360355.1 Chlorobiales bacterium | reverse complement strand
GGTCATCTCATTATTGGATTAATTGATAAGATGCAAAGCTACTAAAATGAATCGGCCGGGAACATGGTTTGTGGTGCTGAGATGGAATAGCAGGTATTCATAGCTATTGTGTGAACCCGATTCTCCTGAAACAGTGCACCATAGTTGTGTTTTTAACAATCCCAGCCGGCCGCAAGCGTTTAATTATTACTTTTAACTGCTTCACCAAGCTCATAAGGTGATGCGTATGTTTTGAAAATAAAGCTTTAATAATGAAAAAGTTAATTTTGATCTGTATCCTATTGGCTTTCTTTATCGGTACTGCTGCCTATGCCCAGGACCAACATCTTTACTCGCCTGATAGGAAACTGAAGTTCGTGGTCCATACGGTAGATATCCTGGCTGTTTCTGTGTACTATCAGAAGCAAATGCTGATCAACAAAAGCCCAATATCATTAACTATTGAGGGAAAAGAGCTAGGTGTATCACCCATTTTGATCAACTCGGAAACCCATTCTGTTGATGAGACGATCGATGCGGCTGTCCCTGTAAAATCCGCCGTGATCAGGGATTACTATAATGAAGCGCGGTTTGATTTCAAAAAAGGGTATACCTTGATCTGTCGTGCTTACAACGATGGAGTGACCTACCGTTTTGAGACCAGGTTGAAGAACAAAGTGATCGTCAATAGCGAAACCATGGACCTGAACTTTGCCGGTGACTATAAGGTGTTTTATCCTGAGGAATCCGACTTTGTTTCGCACTATGAGCGATATTATACCGACACATCACTAAGTGGCTTGAAGACAAATGCACTGGCATCATTACCGGTGCTATTGCAAAGCACTGGCGGGACACATATCCTGATCACCGAAGCAGACCTTTATGATTATCCCGCTATGTTCCTCAGGGCCGAAGAAGGTCATTCACTCTCTGCTGATTTTCCGAAATATGTATTGGAAACCAGACCCAAAAATGGAAGATCAGATCGGGATCAGGTACTTACCGAAGCCCGATATATTGCCAAAACCACCGGAGTACGCAGCTTTCCCTGGCGTATGCTGATCATTACTGATGATGATCGTAAACTGGTGGAAAGCCAACTGGTGTATCAATTGTCAAGACCGATAGCAATAGATGATCCTGAATGGATCGTTCCGGGAAAAGTAGCCTGGGACTGGTGGAATGCCAACAATATCAGGGGTGTTGATTTTGAGGCCGGGATCAATAACGATACCTATAAATATTATATCGATTTTGCCGCCGAATACGACCTGGAATATGTGATCCTGGATGAAGGCTGGTCGGAATCCACTACCAGTATCATGTCTTGCAATAGTGAAATAAATGTTCAGGAATTGGTGGCATATGGTAAGGAGAAAAATGTGGGAGTGATCTTGTGGGTACTATGGGAACCCCTCGAAAAAGATATGGAAGCCGTTCTCGATCTGTATGCCGAATGGGGTGTGAAGGGTGTGAAGGTGGACTTTATGCAGCGCGCCGACCAGTCG
>JAKSCY010000310.1 GCA_022360355.1 Chlorobiales bacterium | reverse complement strand
CCGACGCATGTACATCTCAAGGCGCTGTGGCGAACTGGTCGCCCATATCGTCAACACCAACACCCAGTATAATCTTCCGGCGTTTAGAAAGAAACTGTCGAGAAAATACAATCATGACGGTGTGGCCGAGCGGTTTGAAGATCCCCAGGTACGCAAAAGTGTTGAGGCAGACCTTGCTTTGATCGGCTTTATGGATCGCTTGCTCAACAAGCTTGAGTATCACATCGAAAAAACCGCCTGTCATCACGACTACCATACCTTTTACCTTCTGCGCTCCGTCCCCGGTGTAGGGCAAATTCTTGCGCTGGTGATTCTCTACGAGGTCCACGACATCAACCGATTTGCCAGGGTGCAGGATTTTTCATCGTATGCACGGCTGATCCGACCAGCAAAAGAGTCCGATGGTAAATGGGCCGGCTACTCGAACAAGAAAATCGGCAACCACCACCTCAAATGGGCCATTAAAGAAGCGGCGGTGATCATGCTCAGAGACTCGGCCCAGGCCAAATACTATGTGGCAAAACTCACTCACAAGTACAACAAGGGCAAAGCCATGGGTATCTTTACCCACAAGTTGGGGCGGGCCATCTACTTTATGCTCAAAAACAAAAAGGCGTTTGATATGAATAAATTCTTCGATCTTTAGCATTGGAACTGCAAAGCGGCAGCTTGTAGTCTAACTGATGATCGCATGGGTTTGATCCAAAGCTCTTTATTTGATGTATGCAACTATGGACTGCCAAAAAGAGTGGCCGCTGATACCCGAATCTCAAACAATGGATAATTTCTATCCGGTTTAGAAAAAATGATATATTTCTCAGCACTTCGAACTAACTTTAAAGAAGCTTCTTTTCCTGGAGGATGTTCACCGGCACCGATAATGCCGCCGCCATTGCTGAAATAAAGACTTGCAGATCCGTCAGCCAAAGCAACAAGAGTGGCTACCGCTTCAGGATAACCTGTCTCCATAAGGACACATAAAATAGGATTTTTCCCAAATTCGCCAAGTTGATCTGGCTT
>JAKSCY010000821.1 GCA_022360355.1 Chlorobiales bacterium | reverse complement strand
TTCCGCAAGGGCCTTGACCTTGTCACTGGTCGCAGAAGTAGATGGCCATGTTGTGGGGCATATTGCATTTTCTCCCGTGACCATTTCAGATGGCGCCACTGATTGGTACGGACTTGGGCCGGTTTCAGTGCTGCCGACCTACCAGCGAAAGGGTATTGGCACAGCGCTGATACAGGAAGGTCTGTCACGATTGAAAGACCTCGGTGCCAAAGGCTGCTGTCTCATCGGGCATCCGCAATACTACAGGAAATTTGGATTTGACAATGTTCCCGGGCTTGGACTGAAGGGAGTTCCAGAAGAGATATTTTTCGCACTTTCTTTTGACGGCTGTTTTCCGCAGGGTAATACCACGCTCCATGAAGCATTCAAAGCAACCGGCCCGCAAGCGCCTGCAGGGGACAAGGCCGCGTCACCCCGCTGATGCTCGACGTCCTACAACAACCCATTTACCCTCAACACCCTCTCCACAATCTCACGGGCAACCTTTCCCGATGGGTTTTCTCCCCCGATGATGTTGCACGCAAAAACGTACACCTCTCCTTTGCTCTCAACAAACCCCACAAACCACCCCAACTCCCCCGCTGCACTTGTACCGGAGCCTGTTTTACCATAGAAAACTCCTTTTTCGGTTTTGGCCACCTGCATAACATCACGCAATATTGCAACGTTTTGTTCGGAAAAAGGAAGCTTTCCATCAAGCAGTTTGTTCAAAAGCGCGACCTGTTCATCGGCACTTATCATAATTGATACTCTTCCCGGATCGGGAAGCCAGAAAACATCGATTCCCGCCGAGATATCCTCATTACCGTAACTTATCTTTTCGATATAGCTTCTCATACTGTCTACGCCGATTTGCCGCGCCAGAATCTGATATGCGGGAACAGCCGAGACACGAAACGCTTCGCGAAGCGTCAAATTCCTGTTCCACGCGTCATAATTGCGATGCACCCCATCCCATGTGTACCATGGCTCATCCGGCCCTTTGAGCAAACCCAGTTCCAGCCCGATAAGCGTGTTGTAGATCTTGAAGGTGGAACAAGGAGCAAGGCGCTGTGCGGCACGCACTGTATCGACGGATATCGTCCTGTCTGAAGAACGGTTGTGGAGCACAAACGCGGTATCGTAACCCATGAAGAGCGACTTGTCGATGTGCTGTGCCCTGGAATGCAGCGGAAGCAGGAGGAAAAGAAAAAGCAAAGGCGTCAGTCGGTTCATAAGCGCAGTATCTTCAAGGATTGTTGAGCTGTTGAGTTGTTTTTTTAGATAAATTTTCAGGAATACGGCTGCCTGATGACGGTTTTCCACTTTGCCGGATCGGCGCGGCGGATGTCACTGAGGTAAATCTCATGGTGTTTGCCCCTGCGCACTTTCCCGCTCTCCTCAATAAGCGTATGCACTTTTTCTATCGTCGGACCTTCTTCTGAAAACGGTCCGACATGCATGATTTGCGCTGCCCCTCCTTCTTCAAACAACGCAAAACGGAGTTGCGACAGCGATACCGGATTCTTTTTTGCTCTCACCTGTTTAATCGCACCTTCAACCATAGCCTGGGAAATAAACTCCGGCTGCATGATCATCAGCGTCCATTTCCATGCCTCCTTGCAATCAACCGAGAACGTCGACATGTCATCCGACCACCACAGTCCCTCAAGCGGCATTACGCCATAGTCGATCCCCATGTCCCCTTTTTTCACCATGAACTTCAGTGCATACGAAACCGAGTACAACGCCTCTACTGCATCCTGGAATTCCTGAGAAGTATTGGGATCACCTTGTCCGTCGATCATCAGAAAATTCATTCCGGGAACCGTCACTCTTCCCACACTTTTTACCGACGGCTTGTAAAGGTGTTTCAGCTCTTTTTTGAAATCAATTTTTTTCATGATCAGGTTTGGAGAGTGTAGAGTTGGCACATGGACAGCTTTGAGCTGTAACTTCAACTGTAAAGATCAAGCTAAAAAAGCTTCCGGTTTTTCGGGAGCTTTTTTTGATGCAGGGAGAGAGGGAGTGATGAAAGGCCTTGCCTTTCACCCTTCGGGCGGACTCGCTTTGCTCGCCGTCCCGGCAGCATAGCTGCCGGTCGAACCCTCTTCTCAGGTTCTCATCCCTCTCAAAACTTTTACATCTCAGCTTTCAATGAACATTGTGCTGTTGCACCAATTAAGCTTTTCTTGCTCAGAGAGGGAGTGACTCACTGCTTCGCAGCTCGCCCCTGACGGGGTTGACCTGAAGGTCAATCATAGCAGCTTGCGCTGCTGTTCGAACCCTCCTATCGGGTTCGAACCCCTCGGAGTAAAACAAAAACC
>JAKSCY010000364.1 GCA_022360355.1 Chlorobiales bacterium | reverse complement strand
GGAAGCCGGGGTTCAGCTCCGGTGCGCCACCGGTGATGTCGACCGTGTGGGCACCGGTTTGATCAAGGCTCTGCAGACAGTGCTCCGCCGTCTCCAGGCTCATGACCGCGTCCCACCGGTCCGGTCCGGCATCGACGTGGCAGTGCCGGCAGCTCATGTTGCACAGCTTGCCGACGTTGATCTGGAAGACCTCGATCTCCTGCGCACGGAGCTCTCCGCCGGTTGAAGCCGCAAGGGTCCGGTCGAAATCACCACCGTAGGGCAACGCACGCAGGTCAAGCGCGTCGAGGGCGGAGAGCTGGCACCGTGGCGAGCCGAGCGGTGCGCTGCGGGCGTGCAGGCTGCGGGTTCTTCTCGGGCCGGTGCAGCCGGTCGCGTCGTCGACCGGCTGCGCCACGTATGGGGGAAGCTGTGCGTCGCTCATTGGACTCTCGACGCCTACATCGACGACCTGTTGACGTGCTCCAGCATCTGCAGGCCATGCACCAGGGCTGCGCCACCACGGATGGCGGTGGCCACGTGCACCGCTTCGGTCATCTGCTCGAGGTCAGAGCCCTGCGTGAGACACTCCTGTGAGTAGGCATCGATGCAGTAGGGACACTGCAAGGCATGGGCAACCGCCAGGGCAATCAGCGCTCGTTCACGTCTGGTCAAGGCACCATCACCAGAGAACACCTCGCCGTAGTACTCGAAGAACTTCTCGGCGAGCTTGCTGTTCCCCTCCGCGATGTCACCGAGGTGTGCGAGATGCTCGGGCTTGTAGTACTGCGTCATCCAGCACTCCAATCTGCTGTGGCCAACCTGGCCGTGAACACCGGTTATTCCATCAGATGATACCAGCCCCTGCTGCTCGCCCGATACGAATCGAGTACGATGCAGCTATGAGAAGACCTGGCATGGGCTCCGCGATGAACCAAGAGAGCAGAGACGCAGAGGGGTTACTCGACCAGCTCGTTCAACGGCTGCGGCCCCTTGGCAAGGCTGCAGTCGCACTGTCAGGGGGGGTCGACTCCTCGACCCTTCTGGCGGCGGCGGTCAGGGCGTTG
>JAKSCY010000084.1 GCA_022360355.1 Chlorobiales bacterium | reverse complement strand
ATCGTCGGCCACGATACTGAACCGGTAGGCCATCGCTCCTTCATCAAGCTCCTCATCCGTGCCGAGCGCGCTCGGATCCACGTCATGGGCCCATACGATAATCCGGTGCAATTCCTCCGGATTGTGGTACCACCGATCGACATCCAAACGGGATTCACGCAACAGGAGTTTCACCCGCTCGATCCCGGCCTCGGCCGCCAGCCTGGTTTGCATCCGAAACGCGATCGCCTTCGTCGCCGCCAGATCGGCGTTCGCACGAAAGGCGAACATCGCGCCGAACACACCCAACAGCAGCAGGATGAAAAGAACAACCGGAAGGATGACGCCGCACCGCCGCATGGTCATCCCCCCCCCTCTTCGGGCGCCCCTACCTGTTCGGCGACGTCCTGCCCTTCACGCAATGGTTTGGACAGGAAAAACGGGTCCGCGCGCGACACCCGCACCACCATCGAATGCTGCTCGTCTGGTAACCGCTCGCAGTCCGGCGGATCACGGTTTAGGCACTCGCAGAACTCCTCGTTCGGCGTGCGGCCGAATTCCTCGCCAAATGGCGCACAGCCGTCAAAACCAATGGTCACCATGACGAGTTGAGGTAGCGGTCGCTCACCGGGAACGTCCCACGAGTCCCACCATTTCGAACCGTCGAAATAGCAGAACCGCAGGTAGCGGATCTCCGGAGAATAGAGCTCTTCCCAGTTGATGTCCGAAGCCGCGTCCAACCCGCCGCTCGTATCGTCCTCACCAAAGAGCAGATCCTCGAACTCACCGTAGTCGATGGGCGACTCGCCGGCCGGTTCTCCGGCAGAACCACCCTCGGCCTCGCCGGAATCCGTTCCCTCTTCCGGATCAATCGTGCGGGGCACCTGAACCTCGACGCGCGCCAGGCCCAGGGCTAGATCATAACCGTCAGGGTGGCGGATTTCCGGGTGGCGCACGATGTGGTAGGCAATCTGCGTCGTATCATATTCCGGCAGCGGCGGTGTCTCCCTCGATCGCCGTT
>JAKSCY010000273.1 GCA_022360355.1 Chlorobiales bacterium | reverse complement strand
CTCCGGGAGTCAGTCGATCATCAAGCGGAAGTGGAACGAGACCTGTAAGTACCTGACCGTGACCGGGGGAAGCTACTCCCCCTGGCTGGTCACGGCCGACCTCAAGTTCTGGAACAAGCTCCCGGAGGACATCCAAAAGGCGGTTTCAGAGGCGGCGGCCGAGATCAGCCTGGCGACCCTGAAACGGGCCGGGGCAGAGGACGCCAAGGCCATGGCCGAGGCCGAGAAGACCATGGAGGTCTATCGCCTGACCGAGCCCTGGGCCGAGGCCAAGCAGGCCAGCCTGGAGGCCTGGAAGAAGCGGATCGGGGCTAAGGAGGCGGACAAGATCCTGAAGCTGATTAATAAGTAGAGGCCACCTCAAAAATGCCCTCCGGCCTCGGAACTGTTTCCATAAAGCCTTCTGCTGCGGTCGGCTTTGTTTTCCGTCTGCCGTGTTGTCAGGCCCAAAAGGTTCTCGACGTGGCTCTACCACGCCTCCGAGCTTTTTGGGCCTTCCGCCTTGCGTCCGAAAAACACGCCCGCCCTCGCGACGAAATCTTTATGGAAACAGTCCCTTTCTCATCGTCAGGCCCGAGAAGCCAATCCTCGAAATATGTCCATATATTCCTCCGGTTGGCTTCTCGACCCTTCCTTGACCTTGAACCGGATTTCGATTTTTGAAATGGCTTCAAATAAAAGTCCGGGAGCCCTCTCCGGGGTGCGGCTTTTGCCTTCCTTAAGAGGGCCGATCTCTTGAATCGGATGGAGGGGTGAGGACCTTGACCGACCCCGGCCGGAATTCATTCTGGCAGGCCTACCAACGGCGAGTAGGCCAGGTTATCAAGGCGGCGGCCTATCTGGCCGGATTGCTGATCCTGGCCATCGGCTTCTTTGTCTTCTATGAGGTCGTCCTCCGCTACGCCTTCGACTCCCCGACCCTGTGGGTCATGGACTACTCCATCTACTTTGCCATGTGGGCCGCCTTTTTAGGGTCGGCCCAGACCATGCGGACCAGGGGTCACGTCCTGGTGGACGTGGTCACGGCCAAGCTGGGCGCCAAAGAGCAGCGCTTGATCAGGATCGGGGTTCACGCCGTGGTCCTCTCCTTTGCCCTGACCCTGACCGCGGCCGGGGTTCGCTCCACCTACTCGGCCTTTGTGATGAACGAGCTGACCATGTCGGCCCTCTACATCCCCCTCTACTACCCCATGAGCTCCATCCCGGTGGGCTCCTTTCTCCTGGCCCTGGAGGAGGTGGGGAGTCTGGCCGGCTTGATCACCAACCTGGAGCCCGATCCCGAAGAGGTCGTTCACCAGTGACCGCGGCCATCTTCCTCGTCTTCTGCTTTCTTCTGGTGGCCGGGTTGCCGGTGGCCTTTGCCCTGGGGGTGGTGGGCTTAAGCGGACTCTTCTCCCTGGAGGGCATGGGGGGCTTCTCCGGGGTGACCATGATCGCCTACGAGGGCCTTCACAGCTTCACCCTGACCGCCATCCCCCTCTTTATCCTGATGGCCAACATTCTGATCCACTCCAGGATCAGCGAGGACATCTACCGGATGATCCATAGCTGGGTGGGTCATCTGCCCGGCGGGCTGGCCATTGCCACGGTCCTTTTTTGCACCGGCTTCTCGGCCATCTCCGGCTCCTCGGTGGCCACCGCGGCCACGGTGGGGATGCTGGCCCTGCCGGAGATGATCAAGGCCGGCTACGAGCGCCGCTTTGTCTTCGGACTGGTGGCCGCCGGGGGGACCCTGGGGATCCTGATCCCCCCTTCCCTGTCGATGATCCTCTACGGGGCCCTGACCGACGTCTCGGTGGGGGATCTCTTCATCGCCGGGGTAATCCCGGGTTTGATCCTGGCCCTTTTGTTCATGGGCTACTCGGTAATCTACTCCCGTCGCCGGGGGTTCGCCCGGACCGAGCCGGCCCCGCTTTCGGTCCGTTTAAGAACCCTCAAGCAGGCCGCCTGGGGTTTGGTCCTCCCGCCTCTGGTCATCGGGGGGATCTACCTGGGCTGGTTCACCCCCACCGAGGCGGCCGGGGTGGGGGTGGTCTACAGCCTGACCGCGGGGATGCTGGGCCGCCGGCTGAAGCTGGTCCTAATGAAGGAGGTTCTTCTCTCCACGGTCAGGACCACCTGCATGGTGATGATGATCATCGTCGGGGCCCATATCTTCGGCCACGTGGTGACCATCCTCCAGGTCCCCCAAAACCTGATCGAGTACCTGGGTCGGATGAACGTGGCCCCCTGGCAGTTTATCGTCCTGGTCTGCATTATCTTCATCTTCCTGGGTGATTTCCTGGAGGTGGTCTCCATCACCATCATCACCCTGCCCATCATCTACCCCATCCTGCTCTCCCTGGGGATCCTGATCCCCCCTTCCCTGTCGATGATCCTCTACGGGGCCCTGACCGACGTCTCGGTGGGGGATCTCTT
>JAKSCY010000161.1 GCA_022360355.1 Chlorobiales bacterium | reverse complement strand
TAATCCTGATGACGAGTACATCATGGAAATAGATGTCCGGATTGTTGGGGATACCGCAAATTACGACAGAAACTTCAATGTGGGAATTATTGATACATTGACCACAGCTCAGCCTGATCAATATGAGATCATTGGGGGGGTGGTTAAAGCCGGTGAATTTGAAGGTAAACTCTCTGTTAAACTCTTTAAATCTGAAATGCTTAAAGATACTACGCTTAATATCGGTCTCAAAATTGTTGATTCGGAGGACTTCTTAAGTGGCAATATTGAAAAAAACCAATTTGTGTTAGGTTTTACCAATAAGGTGATTTTACCTTCGTGGCGGTTTATCAGGTATTTCTTCTGTGCAAATTCAAGTACCGAATGCTACAGGATTTTTGTTCTGACTACAGGATTGACGAAATTTGATTTTGCGGAGTTCAGAGTTTATGGTACAGCCGGATCGATTGCTTTAGGAACCAAATTCGGCGATTATATCAAAGAATGGAATAAAAATAATCCCGATAATCCCCTGAAACACGATGACGGAGATAAAGCAGGAGAAGAGATTATTCCTAGATATTATACACATTCAAAATATGATTAATGATGAAAAACAGATATAACATACTTTTTATAGTCTTATTGTCGGTAGCTGGTCTGCTAGCTTCCTGCTACGATGATTCAAGTACATTGGATGTAAACGAAATCCCCGGTCTTTATGTCAACCAAAACGGAGTGGATAAATTAAATGTGTTTCAGTACGAGCGACTACAGGTAAATCCTGATATAAGCATTGTGGGTATTGATGAACAAAATATTGAATACGAATGGAAAATTAACTCGGCACCCGATGATACTCTTTTTAGTATTATTGGTACGGAAAAAAACCTTGATTACGAAATGTTGCTGAAGCCAAATCAAGGTGGAAAAACGTATCAGTTGTTGTTTACAGCAAAAGATAAATTGCATGATCTTGAATACCTGACTGTATGGGATCTGGAGGTTAAAAACCCAATCAATGAAGGTTTGGTTGTAGCCGAGCTTCATAGTGAGAATAAAACCGACTTTAGCTTAATCATGGCTCCTGAAGTCACAGAAGATTATGATAAAGTTACCATTCTTAAGAATGTTTATTCGGTAAATAGCGGACAACAGATTGACGGGGAGGTAAAACAAATTCGCTTTACCAATATGTATGGCTCCAATATTATACTGGCCATTACTAACAATTCGATAACCCAGATCAACACTTTTGATTATTCTTTCGGAGCAATGAACGACGACCTGTTTTTTGCAGCTAAGGATTCCTATAGCCCACAGTTATTAGGTGGGGTAAATCAGAGTGATATTTATGTAGGAAATAATCGGCTAACCGCGACCTGGTTGGGTATTTCCCGTAAATTTGGCTTACCTTTTGATTTTTCGTATGAGGTACCTGATCATGTAGCTAT
>JAKSCY010000181.1 GCA_022360355.1 Chlorobiales bacterium | reverse complement strand
TTGTGCGGTCACCGCTGCACAAGCATCGATGCATTCAGCACAGGCAATGCAGTCGGTTTTCAGCCCTCCTTTTATATCAATGCCGACGGGACAGGCTTTCACGCAGTCATGACATTTCATGCAATCGACGTCACGTGATTTGTCGTACTCGATGACCAGCGTGTCTTTGTCAAAAAGAGCGTTCTGCATCATTGCATAGGGGCAGATTGTCGTGCAGAACTTCCGCCCCAGAAAAGCAAGTTCGGCATAGGTCACCACCCATTGTACAAGAAAAAAACTGGTAATGAGCACATCGTTGAAAAGCAACTGCATGGTTTTCACCGGAGGCACGAAGTACCAGAGTATGGTGAGAGAAACAAGCGCCGAGAAAGGCAGGAGCACGATGCGCTGTAACCATCTCAGGGGCAATCCATCGAAAAGCCGGGAAAGACTTTCCGACAGATCGAGCAGAACGGTTTGGGGACAAAGCCAGCCACACCAGACACGGCCGAAAACAGCCGTTATTGAAATGATGAAAAGAAGGAAAAAAAGGACAGCGAAGAGAATCAGATACAACTCTTTTATCCAGATGACCGAGCCGAAAAAATAAAGCTTGAGCTGAGAGATGTCGAACCGCAGGGCACTTTGCCCATTGATGACAAGGAAAGGCAGGCCGGTAATCAGCAAGGCTTGCAAGAGCCCCGCCGCTCTTCTAAATCTACGCCACAAGATGCTCTACCTTCATTTTCGGAGCGTTTCCATAAAGGCGATCACCTTTAAAATCTTCGTTTCGCTGAGCTGCTGTTTGAAAGGGGGCATCCCCCCTTCCCGTCCTTCTGCTACCGACACGTAAAGCTCCTCCTGAGAATCACCGAATTTCAGTTCAGCCGTAAGATTGCTGCCGATACCACCAGTTCCGTCAACTTTGTGACAAACCGCACAGCTCGATGCATAGATTTCAGCTCCTTCGGCAATTGCCGCCTCATCCCCGCTGAATGATTGTTTCTCTTTGGCACCCTCACTTGAAGCAACCGCCTGCACATCCGCCATTTTTTTCTCAAAAATCTTGTAGTACGACCATCCGGAAATTGCCGGGGTATAAAGGACGACATAGCCGACAACAAAAATGATAGCGAGAATAAAAAAAGCAGTCATGCCTTTAGGCACTTTATTGCTGCTTTCCGTCGGATTGTCGTGTTCGTTCATGGAAACCTCCTTTTACTGGTCTTACCGGCTCTCGTCATCGTCCAGCATTCTGTGTTTCGGGGCTTCGATCTCTTTTTTTCGCCGTGGGTTATAGTAATGAATTATGATAAACGCGAAGACCACAACCAGTGAAAATGTGAAAAGAATATATGCCCATATCGCAAAACTCACTTTTCAGCCTCCAGTTTTTTCACATCCATGCCCAATTTCTGCATGTATGCTATAATTGCATCCATTTCGGTAAGCTCACTTTGCAATTCCCCCGGAGTAACCTCATCTCTTGCATCTTTTGAATCGTAGGAAGAGCTTGTTACCTTGGCCTTGTAATCGTCTATCTGTGCGGCAACTTCCTCTTCGGTATAACCGTATCCGAGAACCGAGATCTTTTTTGCCGAATAGCGTGTATCGAGCGGTGTTTCGGCCAGCCAGCCATAGGGAGGCATATTGGATTTCCCGAACATGCTTTGCGGATCGGCCATATGCTTGTAATGCCATGAGTCGGGGTATTTCCCTCCCACCCTGTTGAGATCAGGACCGGTACGTCTCGATCCCCAGAGAAACGGTCGATCGTAAGCGAACTCTTCGGGCTTCGAATACTCGCCGTATCGC
>JAKSCY010000670.1 GCA_022360355.1 Chlorobiales bacterium | reverse complement strand
CGTCATTACCATGACTCCTGACCCTGGGCTACAACTATCTATCCCCTTGGGGGAAAGGAAAGAATCCTTCCAGGCAACATTTTGGCAATCGAAACTTTTTTAACACTACCTGGAAATTCTTCGGTTGACGCTTATGCGCCGACTGCGTGGTGCAGACTGCCAGCTTGACATGTCGTAGTTCGCCTTGGTGAACGAAGGCGGAAGGTTGGCAAATCCTGGGTAATTATTCACCACCGAGTTGCAGCTCTGAAAGAGCGACCTTCTTGTTTAACTTATTTTAAAGTACGCTCGAACCTGCATCATTCAAAATAAGAAAAAAGCAGGAAGGCGGAAACCCTCCTGCCGATACAGATGGGAACGCTCATGAAAGGAGTGGGAAATTCATTGCAAACCCATCAGTGGAATATAGTCTTCAATTGAGGCTCAAAGTCATTTATTCATAACGGATTTCATCCACTCATCAATGACATCAATGACTTTGTAATTAAATTTCTGAGCAACGTTTGTCCCGTATGTTCCATCCAGTCTTGCTTTGAAATTGTCCTGACGGGTTCCAATTTCCGAAAAACCGTGACCCGTGCGAGGCATAAGATGGAATTTCCCCTTACCGGGATGATAATGATTCACCATTTCCGCGATAGCTCTGTGTGACTCCGAATTCAATGCTTCAATATCTCCCTCGCCATAGATCGATAAAACATAAGCATCAACATTCTTCCAGAACCGTGAAAGATTGAGGTCATTGATTGACTGCCAATAGTTGTATCGTCTTGAAAGGATCGAGCTATCGCCGTCCCAGCCAAGACGATTTCTGAACAATTCCCCAAATTTCGAGTCCGCCTCCACGATTTCTGCCGGCGAACGCATATTTATAAAATATTCATAGAGCATCTTGTAGACTTCGCGCATTTCATCATCATTGTCAGCAAAGTCTCCACCAAGGCGGGGATTCTGATAGCTCATCATTTCAATCATGTACTCGTACCAGGGCTTGTGCGTCGTTCCATAGACGATGACTCCGTTCAGTTTAAATTTACT
>JAKSCY010000392.1 GCA_022360355.1 Chlorobiales bacterium | reverse complement strand
CTGTTGGGAATCGGGGATCCGGAGATGCCTAAAATTTTCATTGATCACTGCTTTTTTGAAATACTACAGATCGAACTATTTTACAAAGCACGAACGATAATGCTTTTTTGCGGTATTAACAATTATTAATGCATTTTCAATGCAATCATACAGTTTTATGCTTCCCATGAGCGTTCGCGACTATGAATGCGATATGCAGGGGATTGTAAACAACAGCGTTTATCAGAACTACCTTGAACACGTCCGTCATGAATATCTGAAGTCTGTAGGTATCGATTTCAAGGCCTATGCCCTTCAGGGGATAAATCTTGTTGTGGTCCGGGCCGAGCTGGACTACAAGTTCCCCCTTGAAAGTGGTGACCGGTTTATCGTCTGCCTGAACGTTGTGAAGGAATCGAGGCTGAAGTTCGCATTTTACCAGGATATTTTTCGGGAAAAGGATAAAAAGCTTATCCTGAAGGCAAAAATCACCGGTACGGCTCTCAATCAAAAAGGCCGTCCTGAAATTCCCGAACAGCTTGATGCATTTCTTGAAACCGGCAAGGGTTCGTCCGTTGATCAATGAGAAGATAGCTCGTCATGAAACCACTCAAACAGGTTGCTCAGGCCTATATGGCTTTGAGTGAAGGGGAGAAGAAACTGCAGGAATGCGCTTTTGAAGAAGCAGTATCGGAATATCAAAAAGCTATGGAGTTTACACGTGCCATTCCGGAAGAGGAGGTGTTTGATCATGATGGTTTCGACGCCCTTTGTCATGCCGGGCTTTCCGGAGCACTGGGAAAACTCGAACGGTATAAGGAGAGCCTTGCATCGGCTGACCAGGCATTGCACTATTTTAACCGGCGGGGTGAACTTCATCAGGATGAAGGCAAACAGTGGATTGCTGCCGTTGTAAACCGTGCGCTTGCACTTGCAAGAACCGGTCAGTCCGTGAATGCACTGAAAGCGTTTCAGATGGCCGGTGAAATGGTTGATGAGCGAAAGGGAGAGCTGCCTGACAGGGAAAAACTTCAGCAAATGATCGCCGACAATATCACCATGCTGCAATCCTCGATGCCGGAAGACGGTGCAAAGCGAAAGGCATGGTGGGAATTCTGGTCCTGAATGGTTTTGCGGGAGTGTTACAATGGGTGATATCAGGAAAATCCTGGTCATCAGGTTCAGCTCGATCGGTGATATCGTGCTGACAACACCTGTTCTGCGCCGTTTGTTTGCGGCATATCCCGGAGCAAGCATAGACTATTGTGTCAAGCCTGCTTTTGTGCCGTTGGTGAACACTTCTCCGTATCTCAACACTGTCTGTACGCCTGATGCACCGCCCCGTGGACACTATGATATGGTTATCGATCTGCAGAACAACCTGCGCTCGCGCTCACTGGTGAAGGCGATTTCATGTGATAGAGTATATCGTTACCGCAAGCAGAACTGGAAAAAACTGCTGCTTGTCCGAACAGGTCTCAACCTTTTCGACTCAAAAGATTCCGTTGTCGATCGATATATGGCATCCCTTGAGGAGCAAAAGATCGATAGTGATCAACGGGGATGTGAACTGTGGCTTTCTGAAGATGACCGCAGCTTTGCAGCCTCGTTCAGTAACAGCGATGGTTTGCAGCTTGCTGTTTGTTTCGGGGCTAACCATTTTACCAAGCGCTATCCCCCGAGCAAGTTTGCGTCGGTTATTGAATCAGTACTCAGAGAGCACCAACTGCGGGTGTTTTTGCTGGGAGCAACCGAAGACTCGCGGCAGGCTGACGAAATTTTTACGGCGCTTTCTCCCGTGGCGTCGTCAAGGGTGATGAATCTGTCAGGAAAGACTTCCCTTAAGCAGTCAGCGGCAGTTCTGGAGGCTTGTGACGCTGTGTTGACAAACGATACCGGGCTAATGCATATTGCTTCTGCGTTCAGAAAACAGCTTTTCGTGCTTTTTGGCTCATCAGTCGCCGAGTTTGGTTTTTTCCCCTACAATACGCCGTCGTATGTCCTGTTCGAAGTTGCCGATCTGGCTTGCAGGCCCTGTTCGCATATCGGCAGGGATAGTTGTCCGAAAGGACATTTCAGATGCATGATGGACATCCCGGAACAACTGGTGGCGAAAAAGATCACAGATTATTTCAAGACTATTAAACAGGATTGATTTTCTATGAAGATCGCAACCTGGAACATCAACGGTATCCGGGCACGCAGGGATGCCCTGTTGGCATGGATCAACGAGAAGCAACCTGATATTCTCGTGCTCGAAGAACTCAAGGCACAGGAAGAAAATATTCCCGAAACGTTGCAGGCGTTGCCGGGGTATAAGAAATACTGGAACGGTTCGACGTTCAGGAAAGGGTACAGCGGAGTCGGCATGTTTCTTAAGGAGGAGTATGGCATTGACTGTCGTCTTGAGATACCGGATTTTGACAGGGAAAACCGGACGGTAGCAGTTCATTATCTTAATCTTACTGTTATAGGCACTTATGTCCCGAGAGGCGACGGGGATGCCCATTACGCTCTAAAGCTTGGCTACCTTGCCGACCTGAACACCTATATCCGGGGACTTCTGCATCAAGGGCGGCAGGTAATACATGCCGGAGATATCAATGTGGCCCACACGGATCTCGATGTTCATCACTCCCAGAACAAGCCGGGGGCCGTAGGGCTCCGG
>JAKSCY010000449.1 GCA_022360355.1 Chlorobiales bacterium | reverse complement strand
AGACGATAAGGCCGCCGCCATAGTGCTCCACCGTCTGGGTAACGTGGGCATGGTGGCCCACCACCAGGTCGGCGCCGGCATCAATGGCGGCGCGGGCCACTTTTACCTGGTCCGGCGACGGCTCGACCTCGTACTCGGTGCCGGCGTGCAGTTGAACCATGACCACGTCGGCCTGTTCGCGGGCTCGACGCACGTCGGCCTGCACGGACTCTACCTCCGCCCAGGCCAAGCGATCGGTGGCCGGCACGTCCTCCGAATCGTTCCAGCGGGCCGCGAGATAGCCCAGCACCGCGACCCGCACACCATTCAAAGTAAAGATTGCCGGGCGATGCGCCAGCCCCGGTTGGGCGGCGGCGGCTGCACCCACTGTCTCTATCCTGAGACCGGCCAGGGTATCAAGGGTTTCGTCCAATGCACCCGGGCCGAAATCGAAAGCGTGGTTGTTGGCCAAGGTCACCAGGTCGAGGCCACCCTCAACCAGCATCTGCCCCCAGAGAGGGTGGGCCCGGATGAGATAGTCTTTGTCCATCGGCTGACCCTGGGTCGTCAACAGGGACTCCAGGTTGGCTATCGCCAGATCCGCCCCTTGCAAGAGTGGCCCAACTCCCGTCCAGGGATACGCCGGGCCGTGGCGGGCCAACTGGGCCTCCATCGAGCGCCCGGGAGCCACATCGCCGAGAAAGGCTACAACCGCGCCCGTCTGGGGATCGCCTGCCATGGGGACCAGACCCACGTTGGCCAGCACACCCTCCGACGGAGCAGGTACCATCTCCGGCGGCGGCAGCCAAGGACGCCCCGTCGGGCCTTCTCCGGAGGACAACCGCCAGGCAACTACGTCGGCCAGGGCCAGAATCTCCCCCTCATCGTCTGCCTCCAGACCCCAGAGAGATAGACCGGCATGGGCCGAGCCTCGCAGCCCACCCTGCCTATCATAAACCTGTACCTCACCGCTGAACAGACCGGCCAGGACCTCAGGTGCATCGTCGCCATCCAGGTCAAGCGTGGTGATGGCGCCTACCTGTACCGGGGTGGCAGCGCGCCACAACACACTTCCGTCGCTGGATAATAGGGCAAGGTGCGGCACCGCTCCGCCGCTGCCCAGCACGATCTCCGGCTCGGCGTCGTCGACCAGATCGGCCACGCGCCAGACTGGTCCGCCGGTGCCTACATCATACGCCCAGCGCAGGCGATCCCCATCTGCTATCGCATCCAGGGCGAGCAATCGCCCATCTTGCAGACTAGCCAGGATCAAGGAATCCTCGACGCCGGCCACGATCCCCAGTCCAGTGACTGGAGCATCGGTATCGTAGCGCCAGACGCTGGCGCCAGTGGGGTCAAAGGCCCAGATGGCACCAGCCAATGTAGCGACAAGGGCCAGGTCCGGCAGCGCCGCGATGGCCGTGATAGGGCTCGATCTCTGTTCTGTGCCAACTTGCACCTGCCAGCGCACCCGTTTGGCCCCTGGCTCGGTATTCAGCAGCGTAAGGCGCTCATCCCAGCCGCCCGCCAGCAGACCGCCCTGCCAGCCGCCGTGCAGGGCCGTGACGCGGGTCCCGAGATCGTGCCGCCACAGCCGTACGCCGTTTCTGTCGAGGGCCGTTACGTGGCCGGCATCGTCGCCAGCAGCAATCTGCTCACCATCCAAGGTGGTCAGGGCATAGACCGGCCCGACGGT
>JAKSCY010000046.1 GCA_022360355.1 Chlorobiales bacterium | reverse complement strand
ACCACAGAAGTTCCAACAGCACACCTGACATATGAATATTTTATGGTGGAGAAAAGGTTGTCTCGCCAAAGCGGATAGAATGATCTTCAAAAACAAACCGGCAGACAAGACGCGACCTCTTTGAAAGGCTATAATACTTGCATTCACATCATAGAGAGTCGAAGGCTATGACTGATTACCTGAAAGATACCTGGGATCTGCAGGACAAAGAACTGGTTTCAGTGATCGATGAAGTGACACTTTGGTCCGCAAGTTTTGGATTGTTTCTCCTCGACTTTGTGCCCTTGAAAAAGAACATGAACGTTCTCGATGTAGCCTGTGGCCCGGGCTTTCCATTGCTGGAAATGGCTCAAAGATTGGGGCCGACATGTTCCGTCACCGGCATCGATATCTGGGAAGAAGGGATCGAATTATCGAACAAAAAGATCAAGGTCAAGAAGGTTCGAAATGCCAGGGCGATTCACTATGACGGAATCACAATACCATTCGAGAACGACTCCTTTGACCTCATCGTTTCAAACCTTGGCATCAACAATTTCGAAAATCCGGAAGTCGTGTGCAAGGAATGTTTCAGAGTAACAAAACCTGGTGGGATCTTTGCGCTCACCACAAATCCCGTCGGGCACATGAAAGAGTTTTACGATGTATTCGAAAAAACCCTGCAGGAACTCGATCTGACAAGCCACCTGACAGATCTCGAAAAAAACATTGCACACCGCCTTACGTACCGAATTGTCTCAAACATGCTAGAAAAATGCGGTTTCACCATCGAAAGATCGCTGACAAAAGATTATACGATCCGTTTCACCGACGGCAGCGCCATGCTCAACGATTACTTCATGAAAATCGGATTTATGGAAGGTTGGAAAAATGTCGTCACGCCTATGGATGAAGAGCGGCTATTCGAAACCCTGGAGGCAAATCTCAATGCCCACGCCGGGGAAAAAGGCGGTTTGACCCTGACGGTACCGATGTTGTACGTCGAAGCCGTGAAATCAGCCTGAAATCATCAATCTGACAACTGAAATTGTTCGCGCTGGGAAAATCGATTGCTACAAAAAAAGGCAGGCCTTTCGACCTGCCCATGAAAAGAACAATAGTTAAACCAGAGCCAATGCTCTTGTCGACCCCGCTATTTTTTCAATGTCGGGATTTTCCGGCCGGGAGTCCACGGTACCCCGGCGGCCTCCATTTTCTCTTCGAAAGCGACGATATCGACTTCGATGAGAGTTCTGAGCTTCGGTACCAGTTCTTCGTACTGTTGCAGAGCAATTTCCAGGGACGCTCTATGCGTTTTCGTCGGGCCATAGAATGTACCCCAATGACCGAACATCAATGAAAAGATACGACTCTGGATTGATGGTGGAACAGCATCGCCCCAACCTCTGGGAGTATTATCACCGGACAACTCTTCATTGAGATCCTGCAAGCGTTTCTCCAGCGCTCTGGCTTCATCCATCATGGCGACATCGATTCCCGGAGTGCCGTCCAGTGCCCGTTTGATCAATCCCATCTTGCTGAAAGCATCCTGAATGACCCGCTGGGTTCCCATGGCGGCGCGGATAAATTCAGCAGTTTTGTGATCGTCTTCAATAACTAGAATCTTGCTTTGGGATATGGTTTGATTATAAGTGTGCGTTTTCGCGGCCGTCGAATTTTCTTAAACAACGATTTATATAGCGTATAGCGCGTATCTAGATGT
>JAKSCY010000811.1 GCA_022360355.1 Chlorobiales bacterium | reverse complement strand
AGGTTGCAGTTGCCGAAGAATATCGTCCCTGAGCCGCCCGTACCAACAAGAGACCTTTCCTCCCCGAAATGCACCCCATAACTTGAGACAACAGCCACATCTCCTGTCCGGCAGAATCCTTTTTCATCCTTTTTGCGATTCACCCGGCAGTTCCTTGGGCAAAGAGTGCACGCTTCAAGGCAGCGATCAAGACCCATAATCTTTCTATCCATCTCATCAGGGGAATGCCCCGGATAGGAGGATGAGAAGTTAGCCATAGCACTACTCCCGTTAAACACAAAGCAGCTTTCGACTGTATTGAAAAATTAACGCTATGGACATCAGACAATGTCTTTTTCCAATAATACTGCCGCGCCTTGATTAGAAAAGCTAATAACACCTTCTATAAGACGCACTTATCAGGCAGCCACAAAAAGAAGCACCAGATGGATCAGCCCTGCTGCAGCGGTAAGCGCAACGATCTGTTTTGAGAATCCTTCGCCGAACTCGTTGTGCTCATGCTTTCTCAAGAGATAATGAAGCCCGGAATGAACCACGAAAAAAACATCCATCACCACCTGAAACCAGAAACGAACGGTTCCCGGCGGATGGAACATGAACCAGAAAATCAGAACAAGCAACGGGATGTGAAGCAGCACAAAAACACGATAGCCTGTCCGGTCATCGAGCTTGGCAATAAAAGGAAACATTCTCCATTCGTGGCGGTGAATGGCATCGAGTTCGTGCGCTACAAGAAACGCCAAGCCTGCACAAAAGACAAGATCTGCCGCTATTGTTATCACCCTTTATATCCTTTGTACTGTTGAAAAGTCAACCCGGTTTTCCCCGCCGGGAGACTGCTCCCGCAAGTTTCAGGCAGCAACAGCAAGGGAAATCGAAGATCACCTGCAAGAGGTATGCTGCCGATTAATTGGTGACGGCAATCGTCTGGCCGAATCTGACCGACATTCCCTTCGTCTTCCTGAATTCCCTGATCACGCCCGGCCTGAAAATCACGCAATGAGTCGACCCTCCAAACTGGAAATATCCCAACTCCTCACCCTTTTCGATTCGTTTACCGGGCCGAATCTTGTCTGCTATCATGCAAGATGAAATTTCCACCATTCCTATCGGCATCACACACACAAGGCCGATCACAGGGTCATCAGCATCGATAAAGATGATCGCCCGCGTCTGGACATGGGCGATGTAACCCTCCGAATGGTCCTGATCGGTGGGGTCCTGCCCTTCGCTTGTTGCCTGGCTGAAGTAAAGGCCTTCCTTGACATAAGCCTTGCGGATCGTACCTGTAACAGGACTGTGCCAGCGATGATAGTTGAAGGGAGAAAGAAACGCCTGCCAGACATCACCGCCTACAAACTGATCCACGTACTCATTGTTCAGCATATCAGACAGAGAATAGGGCTGCGACTTGATCCAGAACTCGCTTTGCGCCTGCGCGTTACGGCCGATCCTGTACACTGTCGAGTCGCAGGGGGCCACAACCACACTGTTATCCTTCAGGCCGTCGATAGGACGTGCACCGGCCCTGACTTCACGCGTAAAAAAATCATTCCAGGATGAAAACCCCCAATAGGGCTCGTCAGGCTTATACAGGTAGTCTTCCATATGCAACTGTTTCTGCGCCGCCGCAGACATCCATCCGCCGGGAGAATCGTTCAGCACATAACGGGACTCCTCACTGTCAAGAAATTTTGCCCATACTCCGAGCAGTTCTTTGAACATTGCATTGATCCGGGCGTTCCTGTAAGCGGCAAAGCCCGCCGGAGTTCCCATTGTCCAGATCAGTATCGCGGAAAACGGCGTGCCGACAAGCGCCGAATCCTCTCCATGCCCGGGAGGTATATACGGCGGTGCAACGGTCAAAACAGCGTTAAGCTGCTGCAAAAACTCCTGAAGATTTTTTGGATGATGCTGACGGTACTTGTCAGGAATCTGCTGGATCATCTGCGTCATGTACATCCGCACAACCGGATCATCATCAATCAGCTTCTGGAACTCCCGAATAACAGGATGCAGTGCTGCTCCGCTTTTCTCCCTGACAGCATCGCTGATGATGTTGTGCCACCTTTTCAGGACAGCTCCGTTGTTCGGCAACCATCTGGCAGCAACGCTTGATGATGAAACCGTTTTCTTAACTGCGCCAACCGTCTGTTGAGCACCTCCGAAAATCCCGATCGCCGAACCAACCGCACCGGCCGCAACCAGTTTATTGAAATCCCTACGAGAAAAATTCCTGCTCATGCTCCATTTCCCCTCTTTCAATAGTTTTAGGTTGTAAGAATAGCCTGCAAGCAAATTACCGATTTCGCACTACCGGACAAAAAAATCCCCTGCGATGTTGCAGGGGACTTGATACATTTGTGATTGTGTCTCTTCCGGCTCAGATCGTTGTAGCAGTGATAGTATACTGTCCGCCAGTGTGGCTGCCCGAGCGTGTCGTCTTCGAGAAATCCAGATCCATCTCGATGTTACCCGTCGTTGCCCTGTTCTGAGAAATACCATTCAGTTTCGTCGTGATCGAAGAACCGCTCTGTGCACTATCGCTCACCTTCACATTCGACATCGTGATAGCAGAAGAACCATTCTTCAGCGTAGCAGAAGGAACCGTAACCTCAACCCT
>JAKSCY010000524.1 GCA_022360355.1 Chlorobiales bacterium | reverse complement strand
CGCGTGACAAACCGCCGACGGCGCGCTGCTCCCGTTCGGCTATCGTGCGGAAGTGCGCGTCGATGAAGGGCACCAGTTCATTGACCACCGCCTCATCGAAGGGGTCCAGCGACGGTTGTGTGGAAGATATATCAAAGGGCATCACGATCAGGAAGGGTGCGATCTCTTCGGCGGCGATCAGTTCCGCCGCAGTCTCATCCGCGCCCAGGCGGTCCCACTGGTCATCGTTGAAGGTTTGCCCGTGGATGAGATAGAGCACCGGGTAACGTCGCTGGCCCTCTTCCTCATAGCAGGGCGGCGTGAAGACGCGGAACTGCAAGCCCTGGTCGAGGTGCTGTGATTCAAGGTCGAAGTGCTGGATCTTTCCGCCCGCTTGCCTGCAATCGCCGGAGTCCATCGTGGGCGCAGGCGGCTCTTTTTCTGCGGGCGTTTCCGATGCCTCTGGTGTGGGGGGTTCTGTCTCCGGCCCTGTTGCTGTCAGGCTCGGTGGTGTGCTGGGAGTCGCCTCTTGTGCCTGTGGCGCACAGGCAATCAGCAGCGCGGCGCAGCCAACGGTGATCATTAAGCGCTGTTTTCTTCTCATGGGCCTGTTACACAAAGCGGCGGGTTCCTTTGCGCCTGCCGAAACCCGCCGCCGTATTCTTGGTGCTCAATGCTCAGCGCGCAAAGCGCTGCTCTTTCCAAACGTCCGCCTCATTGTGGTAGCCGGCCTGTTCCCAGAAGCCTAATTTGTCCTCCTTAAGGAACTCCAGGCCGCGCAGCCACTTGGCGCCCTTCCATAGATAGGGACTGGAGAGTTCATCCCGTCCGGGGATATGCCCGATCACCCCGCGCAAGGGATAGCCGTGGTCGGGCGTGATCGGCTGCCCCTCGAAATGGGTGGCCAAAAGGAAGTTGTCGCCCAGCGCCACCTCCAGCGGCAGGTTCACCGTAAAGCCATACTCGGCGTGCTGCACGAGGTAATTGGCCTCTTTGGTGGGCTTGATGATCCCTTCATCGATCAATGTCTTAAGCGCGACTCCCTCCCAACTCGTATCGAACTTGCTCCACCGGGTGACGCAGTGCAGGTCCATCTTGATGGCTGTGCGCGGTAGCTGGTTGAACTCATCCCAGGTCCACCGGACTTCCTCTTCTACCTCGCCCCAAACCCGCAGGTCCCATGTGGCCGCGTCGAAGCTGGGCACAGGCCCATAGTGCAGCACAGGAAATTTCTGCGTGAGCGCCTGTCCGGGCGGCAAGCGTCCCTCGTCTTGAATGCGTTGCTCTTCGTCACGGCGGCTTTTTAGGTTATCGAACATGGCGTCTCCACGGAAAGTATATCAAGGGTGCAGGGGAACGTTGTGAGAACTTCGTGAACCCTTATCCCTCCCTTTTTCTTTTTATTGTTGGGATGGATTCGTTGTCGTATTAGGTCTTGGGGGTTGTGGGGACAACCTTCGCACTGCTCCCCAAAAGACCTTATTTCAGAGGGCTATCCCTGCAGGCACCCGTCGTTCTCACGCGGGGGATTACCTGTTG
>JAKSCY010000270.1 GCA_022360355.1 Chlorobiales bacterium | reverse complement strand
TGTAGCTGATGAACGCTTTCATACAAATAACCGCTATTGGTTGAAATGCCAATGCACGGAATCAGCAGCGAGCATCGCGAGTCTGCTGCATTTCGATGTTATATGTAATTGAACCTTTTGATTTATACCTATACGGATTCCCTCTTAACTTATGAAAAGAAGTACGCGCATATTCTGATACAAAAGAAACTATTATGCAAGCCATGATGGTAAGTATTATATTGGGCGATGTGCTTCTGAAGAAGCTGACTATGGAGAGTAATAAGAAGACAAGTGTAGTCAACACGCCAACTATAAAACCATAGAAAGTGAAGAAAACGGAAATATCAAACAGAGGATGCTCATCTTCTAGAAGAAAGCCATTGGTAATATGAGACAATACAGCGATGGTAATACCAACCAAAACCGCTAAAGCTATCATCGTAAGACTACTCTTGCCAATTAGATCAAGTTTTTGAAGAATCGCTTTCATATAACGCGCGAGGGGTCTCAATCGACCTCGTTAGTCCAAGTCAATTAGAGGTTTAATTGACTCTGAGTCAGGTGATGGTTCTGCTAATCCACAAGCCAAAGTAGCAAAAATCATCTGCAGAATCCCTCGCCAGCCCATTACTTTTATAAAGTCATCCATCCCCTCAAGCTTTCTATCTACTCCTTCAGCAGGGACTGCATCATTCACAACATCTATAATTGTAGCAAGTAATAACTTGTTTAGTTTTATTAGCTCTCTTATGCGGCTTTGGGTGCTTTGATGATCAAAACCCTTATAGTCACTTGCATGTGCAAAGTTGTTTCTAACTTTACGTAACAGGTGAAGGCTTGAACGAATACTCGGACGTAAGAGCCCAATCCTGTAAGCAAGATCTATCTTTGCAGAGAATGTTGAAAATGGAGAGAAGGCAGAATCGAAGAGTTCGTCGCTTTTTTCCAACGATGGAGCAAGTCTTTCTTTCAACATATTAGACAAAATTTCGTCTAACAGAGCAACAGATACAATCACCGAACCTCTATCGCTTTCAGAACTCATCTGTTCATGAAATATGCGAAGATTCGTACTTAGACGATCTGGTTCAATAGCATTGTCGTTATTTTCCATGTGATCTTAAAATGTTGATGACGCCGCGGGTCATGGCCGCTGAAAGCGTGCCGATGAACCCGCTTGTTCTGCCCGATTCGGGCAGGTCCATGACTTTAGTTAATTCCTACATCCTTCTCAGCTTCAGCAGCATAAGATCGGAAGAGCA
>JAKSCY010000564.1 GCA_022360355.1 Chlorobiales bacterium | reverse complement strand
TTTGCAGAAGTCCGTTCCGATTCGGGAGCCGCTCCCGTTGGTCGCTCCAGAGCTTATCACTCTTCAAACGGAACGTGTTTATGCAAACCGCTCTATGCCTACCAGACCCTATCCGGATATGACGGCCAGGTGAAATCTTCTAGACAGAACTCAGGCCAGCTCGGATATGGTACCTTTAACCCATTGAGTTCTGCACTCCGTCGATAAGGTGATCATATTCAATAAGAGCAACGGAGTAATCCCATGGACTGGGAAGAGCTTTCCAGGGTACGGAACCTCAACCACCGCCCGGTGGCGGCCGAGAATCGTTACGTCCTCTACTGGATGACCGCGGCCCGGCGGACCTCCGATAACTTCGGCCTTCAGCGGGCCGCCTGGTGGGCCGGCCGGTTATCCAGGCCGCTCCTGATCCTGGAAGCCTTGCGGATCGATTATCCCTGGGCCTCGACCCGCTTCCATGTCTTCATCCTCCAGGGCATGGAGGCCAATGGGAAGGCCCTGGCCGGCCGGCCGGTGACCTACTACCCCTTTGTGGAGGCCGGACCGGGCCGGGGCAAGGGCTTACTGCCCGCCCTGGCCCGGGAGGCCTGCCTGGTGGTCACCGATCATTTCCCCTGCTTCTTCCTCCCCCGGATGGCCGAGGCCGGAGCCAAGCAGGTCGAGGTCAGGATGGAGGCGGTGGACTCCTGCGGGCTGCTGCCCCTGGCCCAGCCGGGCCGGGAGTTTGCCCGGGCCTACGACTTTCGGAGGCACCTTCAAAAACACCTGTCCCCTTTTCTTACGAACCTGCCCGATCGGGATCCCCTCTCCGCCCTGAACCCCGCCCTCCGGGCGATGATCCCCAAGGAGATCCAAAAAAAATGGCCCCCGGCCTCTCCCTCCCTTTTGGCCGCCGATCAGAAAAGCCTCTCGGCCCTGCCCCTGGACCAGGAGGTGGGTCCGGTGGGCCTGGTCGGCGGCCAGACCACCGCCCGGCGGGCCTTGGATAACTTCCTGGACTACGGCCTTGACCTTTACCAGACCCAGGCCCGCCATCCGGCGGCCCTGGCCACCAGCGGCCTCTCTCCCTACCTCCATTTCGGTCACATCTCGGCCCACGAGGTCTTTCTTGCCGTGGCCAACCGGGAGGGATGGACCCCGGAGCGCCTCTCCCCCCGGGCCAAGGGGGTCCGCCAGGGCTGGTGGGGGATGAGCCCCGGGGCCGAGACCTTTCTGGATCAGTTGGTCACCTGGCGGGAGCTGTCCTACAACTTCTGCCACTACCGGACCGATTACGACCGCTACTCATCCCTGCCCGCCTGGGCCCTGACCACCTTGGCGGAGCACGCCGGGGACGAGCGGCCCTATCTCTACACCCCGGACCAGTGGGAACGGGCCCAGACCCACGACCGGCTCTGG
>JAKSCY010000469.1 GCA_022360355.1 Chlorobiales bacterium | reverse complement strand
TAGCAATGAGGCGCTTTCCGCCGAGCAGCGCGATGAAGCGAAGGAACTGTTAACCCAGTATGAGGGGTTGGCTCACTTCCATCGATCGCAATTTGAAGCATGGATGGCCATGGGCCTGGCCTTTATGAAGCAGGGGGAGGCCGACCGTGCAGAGAACGCCTTCACCTTGGCGGCCCAATATGAGGCGGAACATCCCCGGGCTTTGGCGGCGAAGTTTGTGGTCCTTTTAACTCAAGCGGAATATACACGTAGTGCGTTGTTTCTTGGACGGGCTTTGGCCGGGGAATCTGCTTACGCCGCCCATCCCGAAGCACTGCCCTTGACTATGGCGGCGGAGCAGATCAAACAACATATCCGGGCGCTTGAGACCACCTTGCAAACCGTTCCCGCTCCCGAATTGCTATTCCTGGTAGGGTATCTCTATTACCTTCAGGACGATGTCCGTCTTGCTCACCATGCCCTGGTACGAGCCCAGGCGTCAAAGGTATCGCTTCCGGGATTGGCGACGTTATTTGCGGCAGTGGAGGCCCGGTTGGCGAAGAATTCTTAGGCGCGGGCGAGCCCGTCTTCAAGCTGGGTGATGACCTGACGTGCTTTGGCGACACGGTTACCGGCCGGACAGCGCCAGTTCACATCCGCATCGCGCTGGATGAATTCTTCGATGCGTTTGCATCCCACCAAGACTGTGGCATGGTTTTTATTGCCCATGAGACGTCCGATCTCGGAGGAGGACATGTGGGTGTGCTTGCGCGCCAGATACATGCTGAAGTGACGTGCCAGGGAGACTGTTTTGTCCTTCTTTGCTGAGTGGATGTGGGCGGGGGTGGTGTTAAAGTAATTGGCTACGGCATTTTCGATATCCGCGATACGAACCATGGGATCACAGTGTTCCACATGATCGGCCAGGACATCTTGGGCCATGGCTTGCGTTAGGGGTTGATCCTGTAACGCAGCGAAGGCGATGACTTTGAGCAAGGCCCCCTCCAACTCGCGCACATTGCTGCGTACGTGTTCCGCGATATAACGAATGACCTCATCCGGTACAGCAGGATCGCCCCCACGACCTGTCTGCCGGTTGGAGAAGGCCGTCTTGACCATAGCGACTGCACGGCGACGACAGATTTCACAGCGCATCTCAAAATCCGGGGGATCCACCTTGACGACCATGCCCGACACAAAACGATTAACCAATTTGTCCGAGAGTTG
>JAKSCY010000667.1 GCA_022360355.1 Chlorobiales bacterium | reverse complement strand
GGCATGACCGCGCCGCCTTGGGGGCTGTGTCTGACTCACGTGCGTTACCCCGGGGAACTGGCAATCCCCGCAGGTATGGCGCCCTTGGATGATTAGTCGTCGGCTCTTGTTTATTATGCACACGCAATGAGCTGGTTCGAAAAATTAATGCCTTCGCGGATTCGCACGGAACGGCGTACCCGGTCCGTGCCGGAAGGTATCTGGATGAAATGCGCCCAATGTGGTGCGCAACTCTATCGCGCCGAAGTGGCCCGCAATCTTTACGTTTGCCCCAAATGTGAATACCACATGCGGCTGTCTGCCCGGGACCGCTTGGAAATATTTCTCGATCCCGATTCCGGCCGTGAGATTGCAGAACGGTTGGCGCCTCAAGACCCGCTCAGGTTCCGGGACAGTAAACGCTACAAAGACCGGATCGTTCAGGCTCAGCGGGATACCAACGAACTCGATGCCCTGGTGGCGATGACCGGTACATTGAAAGGGATGGCGGTTACCGCCTGCGCCTTTGAGTTCAAGTTCATGGGTGGTTCCATGGGGTCCGTGGTGGGGGAGAAGTTCAACCGGGCCGTCGGCTTTAGCCGGGACAACAAGATGCCGCTCATCAGTTTTTCTGCCAGTGGTGGCGCCCGCATGCAAGAGGCACTTTTTTCGCTCATGCAGATGGCGAAAACCAGTGCTGCCCTCGCGGAGCTGTCAGAAGCGGGGGTTCCTTTTGTGTCGGTCATGACGGACCCCACTACCGGCGGCGTTTCCGCCAGTCTGGCCATGCTGGGGGACCTGAATATCGCCGAGCCCAATGCGTTAATCGGTTTTGCCGGGCCGCGAGTGATCGAACAAAGCGTCAGGGAAAAACTGCCCGAGGGTTTCCAGCGAAGTGAGTTTCTTTTAGAGCATGGTGCGCTGGATATGATTGTCGATCGCCGCCAACTGCGGGATGAAGTGGCGGGCGTGCTGGCTAAGCTGATGAAGCAGCCAGCCCCGGCGGAATGATTCGATAACTTTCTTGCATCGGACACGCCCCGCGTGAAACCGCAAACTCTAGCCGAATGGCTTCGCTGGCAGGAGTCATTGCATGAGCGTCCCATCGAGCTCGGCCTGGACCGGGTTCGCGAAGTGGCGACCCGGCTGGACCTCACTCCGCCCACCGGACGAGTATTCACGGTGGCGGGAACCAATGGCAAGGGATCGTGTGTGCAATTGTTGGATGCGTTTCTGCATCGGCAGGGGTGCACAACTGGCGTGTACACGTCACCGCATTTGGTTCGCTACAACGAACGGGTGCAGCTATCCGGCGAGCCGGCCGACGACGCTACTTTGGTCGCCGCGTTTCGAGCCGTCGAGGACGCGCGGGCAGACGTGCCCCTGACCTATTTTGAGTTCGGTACCCTGGCGGCCCTATGGTTATTTTCACGCCATGGATGTGCTGCCTGGGTGCTGGAGGTCGGCATGGGCGGCCG
>JAKSCY010000620.1 GCA_022360355.1 Chlorobiales bacterium | reverse complement strand
AATTTGCGAAGAGTGGGGGCCGGCGCAATTAACCACCTTGTCAGCAAGGTAGTTACCATTGTTCGTTTCAAGCTGGAAGCTGCCGTCAGACAGTTTTTCCAAATGTAACACTTCTGTTTCATAAATAAGAGATGTGCCGTTTGCTCCCGCTCTTCTGAGTAACCAGTTGCAGAGTCCTCCAGGGTCAACAAATCCATCTCTTGGACCGAATGTGCCACCAACGATGTCTTCAGTATGTATATACGGAGCCATTTCGCTGATTTCCTGTTTGTCCAGAAGTGAGACGGAAACCCCAAGCTTGCGCTGGAATTCTACCGCCTCGGAGAATTCACTGAATCGAGAATCGTCGGCCGTTACGAAAAGGTATCCTGCTTTGTAGTAAACCGGTGGATCGCCGATATCAGATTCCCATTCGTCCAGAATATCCATCGACAGCAAACTCATGTTAATGTTTGCTTCCGTTGTGAATTGCGCCCTGATGCCACCATTTGCTTTACAGGTTGATCCACTGCCCGGGTGCAGCTCTTTTTCAAGAATTGCTACGTTTCTTGCACCGAGGTTTTGCAGATGCCAGGCTATGCTGGCTCCGATTATCCCGGCACCGATGATTATCGTGTCGTATCTTTCTGTCACAGTTTCCTTCAGTTTTTGTGATGGTCAAATTGGTATTTTACGCTGATTAGTGTCCGGGCGCAAAACGGTTTTCCAATGTAAGTATTCTTTTTAATGCTTTTCGGCTATTGCTGCGAGGAATTCCCGTTCGACAAAATCTTCGTTTTCGCCGGGTGGGTCTGGAATCGCGTCGAACGAGGTTGATTCACGTGCCAATGCTTTGATGAGACTGTCACCAGTGGGGATTATGTCAGGTTTTTCCATGAATACTGGGTCAGAGTAAGCTTCCGGGGCATCTATCACTTCCCATCCGAGATTGATGAATTCTTTGATAAGGTCACCAAGGAAAAGTGCGTTGACAAGATTGAAATGCGTTAATAACGTTTGTTTGACGTTTCGGCTATAAAGCTTTTGTGCCATTTCGTTGTAGATGGCTGCTTGCTCGATCATGTGTTTGACATAAAATTGCTTGACGTTTTCGAGAACGAGGGAGGGATCTTTTCCGAGTTCGTTTCGAAGTAACCTGTCAATTAACCAGTCGGAATTATCGACAGTGACATACCCATTTCGGTATGAATGTTTATCAAGAAGCGCACGCATCTGATCCCGTTTTTCAAGTGTATTACCCTCCCTGAGCAGGGGATAACGGAAAAGGCGCCGATAGCTTTTGAACAGCTTGATATAAGAATCACATCTCAGGAAATCTTCGGAATACTGTTTATAAGTGATCCGGTCGGAGTGGTAATTGTAATGCGAATAACTGTGATTACAGATCATATGTCCGGCTGAATCGAATTTGTCGATGAGCGCTTTTCCTTCTTCCGAATCAACTCTACCGGCATTGACAAACAGCGCTATTTTCAGATTGTTGTTTCGCGAAAAGGCATCAAGGATGTTGTTTGAAAGCTGGTCGTTGCTCAGAGGTCCGGAGGCAAGCGTATGCGGATCATCCATCGTTATCGCTATTTCCGGCGAATCCGTATCGGCGAAAGAAATCGACGGTAAAAGCGTTGATGCGACTGCACCTGAGCTTAAACACTTCAGAAAACTGCGACGATTCATTTATTCCTTTTCCAGCTCATTTCTGAAATCAAGACCTTTCATGGTCAACATGTGTTCAACGGTTTCAACCTGAACATCGAGATCCAAATCCTCGATCAGGAGTTCTTCTTCGGTATT
>JAKSCY010000138.1 GCA_022360355.1 Chlorobiales bacterium | reverse complement strand
GTGCCGGCGAAGCCGGGAGCCAGTGATGAAGAGGTGAAGGATGCTGCCAGAGCGGCTCATTGCCATGAATTCATCGAACGACTTCCTGATGGATATGATACAGGTGTTGGCGATATAGGCGGCTCCCTGTCTGGCGGCGAGCGTCAGCGCATCAGCATTGCCAGAGCGATTCTCAAAGATACGCCCATCGTCATTCTTGATGAGCCGACGGCCGCCCTGGATACGGAAAGTGAGCTGGCGGTGCAGAATGCGATAGATAAACTTGTAGAAGATAAAACGGTGATCGTTATCGCTCATCGACTGTCCACGATCTCCGGAGCGGATAACATCCTGGTTATCGATAACGGCGAAATAGTAGAAAGCGGAAAACATGATGAACTGATCGCCAGAAGGGGTAAATACTTCAATATGTGGTCAGCACAACAAAGAGTCAAAGAGTGGCACATCAGCGCATAGGGTACAAATGTAACATGATATCAGATGACCACACCTCATATTGGGCTAAAAACGCCCGAAACTTCGACAAACAGTCGAATCCTGACATAGATGCTTTGGTAAAAAGGATATGCAGGGAAGTCGGTCGTGTAAAAAGAGTTCTGGATGTTGCGGCTGGTACCGGGATCGTTTCTCTGGCGATGGTGTGACAGGCCGGACAGGTTGACGCTCTGGATCTGGAGCAGGAGATGATTGCCGTTCTGCGGGAAAAAGCTGTGGCATCGGGTGTCGATAACATCGCATTTCATGTGCAAAGCGCCTATGAACTTGATTTTACTGACGGAAATTTCGACGCCGTCGTAATTCTGAATTCCCTGCATGTCATGAAAACTCCCGAAGCGGCGTTGCGTGAAGCTCTTCGGGTGCTGAGGCCGTCAGGTGTGCTTCTCGCGCCTACGTATTGCCACGCTGAAACTGCAGAAAGCCTGGATAATTATCAAAGATGGACCTCGAAGTCCGGGCATAAGTCTTACCATTTATTCACCTGCGACAGCCTCTGTGCACTGATTTCCGCTTGTGGTTTCAAGGTAAAGGAACGAGAGGTTGTTGAGATCAAACATGATCGCCAGTCTCAAGGGATGATGTTGGGAT
>JAKSCY010000352.1 GCA_022360355.1 Chlorobiales bacterium | reverse complement strand
GATGTCGGCCGGCGCCGGCACTTCCGGGATATCCGGATCATTAGGATCGTCCGGCATGGTAGGATAGAGCAAGACATCGTCGATATAGAGCACACCCACACCACCGGCTGGACCACCGGGTTGCCCCACACCAAACGTGATAGAGGCAACGTCGGTCAAATCCACACCCAGGGCGGCAATATCGGCCAGGGCGATCACAAAGGCCGGTTCCCAAGCCGCTCGTGTGACCGCATTGGGATTATCCGGGTGATCGAAAACGGCCACCTTGCCACTACCATCTTCAATAGCTACATAAAAACGATCGGGGATATTGCCCGTCGTGTCATCCTCCGTACCAGCCTCCACACCGTGGTAACTAATCGAAAGGGTTTCGACACTGTGACGGGTCCAGTTCCGCTCATTCCCCTCGAGTAGATGTTTTACCTCAGAGAATGTCGGGGTACTCGTGGTGCCGTCCTCGTGCGTAAACGTAGCGCCGTCATTGTTGTAGTACAACGGCAAGGAGGGACTACTGGATATCGACTTTTCAACATAGGGTGGATCTGCATGGCCGGTATAGGAACCGCCTAAGGCCGGATCGGCATAACCATCGATCCAGCTCAGATACACTTCCATCCCGGATTCACCACTGTAGTCATTGAAGTTATCAATGATCAGGTAGGCGGCTGTCGTAAACTTCCAGGGATTACCCTTACGAACAGAGCCGTCCGCTTGCACCTCATCAATACGCCAATAATAGGTAATATCGGCCTGGACGCCCTCCAAGGCATAGGCCGTTTCCGTATATTGGCCCCGGTAGACACCCGTGGTATCCGTGTCATCGGCATTCCGTAGGGTGTCGGCATCCAGCGCCACAAAGACATTGTGAGCAACCGCTCCATCGCCGGCAGACCAGGATAGCATACTGGCCCGCTCAACATCGGTAACCACGCCATTGCCCGGCTGCGGATTCCAAGCCAACCACGGCTCACCCCGCATCACTTCGGCGAGTTCATCCGCCGAGAGGGCTTTGGCGTACAGACGCCAGTCGTCGACCCGGCCCCGCACCG
>JAKSCY010000387.1 GCA_022360355.1 Chlorobiales bacterium | reverse complement strand
TCCTGCACGGCGGGCGCAGCCGAAACCATCCACGAGGCGTCGCGGATCCATAGGCTGGACCATATCGTGCTGGCCGCGTGTTCGTGCTGCTCCATTGAGCAGGTCTGCTACAGTTGCACCTTCCAGCGCGTCCGCTGCAAGGGCTATCTGGGCATTGGTAGAGGAGATGGCCTGGGAACCTCGGCGCCTGGAGGGCTCTCGCCTGCAGCCTATGATTTTGTCAATATTCGTGAGCATTGCGCCTGGGTTCACGCTGACGATTCTCGGGCCGCAACCGACAAGGCCACGGCCCTCGTGGCCGCGGCCGTCGCCAGGGCCAGGCTTGGGTCACCACAGCACACTGAAGCGCGACAGGTACCCCAGTCGACCCTGATCCTCGGCCACGGGGGGGAAGCAGAAGCCTGCCAGACCGTTCTCGCCCGTCTGGGCATTGCCGTCCAGCGCGTCGAGGGTCCTCTGGGCGATGTGCGGCGCCAGCATGGCTGCTATGCAGTGGTACAGAATGGCCAAACCTGGCAAGCCTCGGCGCTGGTGCTGGCCCCCAAGGATGCCGCCGAGGCAGAACAGTTGGCGGCGGCCTTTGGGGAGAGCGGCCACCGGCCGCGAACGCCATCTGTCTGGGACGGGTTGGATACCCACTTGCCTGGCGTCATTGCCTGCATACCCGGTGGCGACCCCCAGGTGATGGGCGAAGCGGCGGCAGCCCGTATAGCGGCCTGGTTGGGATCTCCGCAACGCCTGGCATCCACCCTGGCCCGGGTGGATGCAGCTCGCTGCCGGGCTTGCGGAACCTGCGTCGAAATCTGCGAGTTTGGCGCGCCCCATCTCGTGGGTGACGAGCCCGCGCGCACGTCCTGGATCGACCCGCTCATATGTATGGGCTGTGGTACCTGCGCTGCCCACTGTCCCTCCGGCGCCATTGCCGCTGGCTACTCGACCGACGCTCAGCTTGAGGCAATGCTGGACGCAGTGTTGTCCGGAGGGGGTGCATGATGGCCGATCCCAAGGTTGTCGTATTCACCTGCAACTGGGGCGCATATGGTGGGTTGGAGTCAGCCGGTGCTCAGCATCTGGCCTACTCGGCAGATATTCGCCCCCTCAAAGTCATGTGTCTGGGGCGGCTCAGCCCGGGGATCATTTTGAAAGCCTTCCAAAAAGGGGCCGGTGGCGTGCTATTGTTGGGCTGCCCGCCGGGCGAATGTCACTATGCGTTCGGCAACCATCGTGCCGAGCAGGTGGTCCAGGAGGCCAAGGATCTGGTC
>JAKSCY010000191.1 GCA_022360355.1 Chlorobiales bacterium | reverse complement strand
TGCCGCTCCTGCCCGCCGCTGAAGGAGTTGACATGGTGCATCGGGCCGCCGTTGAAGAACAGCCTGGCAAGACTGCTGAATACCGATGACGAAGACTTCGCGCAAGAGGCACTGGCCCTGTACCGCGAGCGGTTCGCCAAGGCCGGGCTTTATGAAAATGCGGTGTATCCGGGCATACCGGCCGTTCTGAAAGAGTTGTCAACTGCCGGACATATGCTTTATCTGGCCACGGCAAAGCCGACCCTATATGCCGGCCGAATCATAAATCACTTTAATCTGCAGGCGTATTTCCGGAAACTCTACGGCAGTGAGCTTGACGGGACGCGAACGGATAAATCGGAACTGATCGCCTATATTCTTCAAAAAGAGAAAACAGACAGCAGCCAGACCGTGATGATCGGCGACAGGAAGCATGACATGATAGGCGCAAAAAACAATGGCGTCACAAGTGTGGGCGTGCTGTGGGGGTATGGCGGCAGTGAGGAACTGAAAGCATGCAGGCCGGACATCCTGATAAAACGTCCTGCAGATCTGCCAACCGCAATCAGCAGAATGAAAAAAAGATAAGCAACCCGTCATAGACGCCGGATTCCTTTATCCGATGACCGGGAAACCACCTAAATCCGATTTTGGAAAATTTTCATCTGATCTATGACATTTTATCTGACGAGGCAGGCGGTAAATCGTTTAAATATGTCTTTAGAAAATTTTTTTTGTGATAGTTCATCTTTAATAATCGACAGGGTTTCGTAAGGTTTCTTCTTTTTCCTGAATCTTTTGCTTCTGTAGGTCATATGCTCGTAACAGTCTATGAGGCCGATGAGCTGTGCATACGCGGAAATGCCTCTCAGTCCCTGGGGGTATCCGCTGCCGTCGATACGTTCATGATGTTCCATGGCCACCTTGGAGATGGCGATATCAAAATTTGCATTCACACGAATGGTTTCATGACCCAAACCGGGATGTGTTGTATATGTTGCAAACTGTTTGTCAGATAGTTTTTTTTGCGACTCAATGAGTTTCTTTTCTATTTTTGCGCATCCGACATCATGAAGCATGGCCGCCAATGACAATTTCTGGGTCTCTGATTCGGGAAGATCATAAAAAAAGCAATATTGAAGCGTTAAGGCTGTTACATTGACCGTATGCTCGA
>JAKSCY010000072.1 GCA_022360355.1 Chlorobiales bacterium | reverse complement strand
TTCAAACTGAAGAAAGCAATATACAGCTATCCGGTGCTTTTTCCAGCAGAAGACGGGTGAGAGATACAACAAAAAACGGCAGAATGAAATTATGAACGACCTGACGAAAAGAAAGCTGGATTTTGACAGGATTGTTGCCTACGCTTCGTCCTTTTGCGTCTCCGATATGGGGCGGGATGTATTGGCGGATGCAGTGCCGCTGCATGATCCCGCAATGCTGGTTGAGGAACTCAAACGCGTGCTCGAGTTACGGGTCTTTCTTGAGGAAGGCCATCCTCTGCCTTTTTCCTCCCTGCCTGACACGCGTCCTCTTCTCAGAAAGCTTGAGACGGTCGATACGTATCTTGAACCTGTTGAATTGCGTGCTGTTCATGATCTCCTGTTTGCGGCCGTGCAACTGAGGAAGTGGATGTTTCAGAACCGCACAGTGTATCCATCATTGAATGCTCTTACCATACAGCTCTGGCTGGAGAAGTCGCTGCAGTATGAAATTCAGCGGGTTGTTGACGAACAGGGACAAGTTCGCGATACGGCAAGTGACGGCTTGTTTGCACTGCGACAGGAACTGAACGCGGGCAGGGAATCGTTGCGCAGGAAAATGACCAGACTTCTGAAGCGTTGTCAGGCTAACGGGTGGCTTATGGAGGACACCGTTGCGATGAAAAACGGCAGGCTGGTGCTTGGGCTGCGGGTGGAATACAAGTACAAGCTTCCCGGTTTTGTTCAGGACTACTCCGATACCGGACAGACGGTGTTCATTGAGCCGGCGGAAACTCTCGAAATGAGTAACAGGATCCAGGATCTCGAGATCAGTGAACGCCGGGAGGTGGAGCGGGTACTGAGAGAAACGACCGGACGCATCAGGGGCGAACTTGAGAACGTGCTGCATAATCAGGAACTGCTTGCGGTGTTTGATTCGCTGTTTGGCCGCGCAAGGGTTGCGCTCGATACCGGTTCGGTTCTGCCGGAGGTTGGTACGGGAAAAGTATTACGGATTGTCAACGGCTACCATCCATGGCTTCTGGTTTCTCACCGCAGGAAGCATGAGCAGGTGTTTCCCCTTGATATGGAGCTGTGTGAAAATGAACAGGTTCTGGTGATATCCGGCCCGAATGCCGGGGGGAAATCGGTTGCGATGAAGACAGCCGGACTTCTGTGCTGCATGCTGCTGCACGGCTACCTTGTTCCGTGCAGTGAAAGCTCTGTTTTCCCGGTATTTGAGGAGATATGTATCGAGATCGGCGACGAGCAGTCAATCGAGAATGACCTTTCAACGTTCAGTTCCCATCTGGAACACATACGAACTATCCTGGAAACGGCAACGCCCGGATGCCTTTTGTTGATCGACGAGCTGTGCTCGGGGACGGATGTTGAGGAAGGGAGTGCAATCGCCCGTTCGGTTATCGAGGAACTGCTTGTAAAAGGTGCCAAGGTTATTGTAACGACGCATATCGGGGAGTTGAAAGCCTATGCTCATGAGAGGGAGGGGGTTGTGAACGGTGCGATGGAATTTGACCGGTCGCAGTTGACCCCTTCGTTCCGGTTCCTGAAAGGGCTGCCGGGCAACAGTTTTGCTTTTGCCATGATGCAGCGTATGGGATTCGGTTCCGGGGTTGTCAGCCGGGCCGAGGGTTTTCTCGATAAAGGCAGGGCCGAACTGGACAGCATGCTGGACGATCTCAAGGCTTCTCTTGAGAAAAATCGCGGTTTAAGCAAGTCGCTGGAACAGCAACAGGAGGCTCTGGCATTTGAGCAGGAGCGTCTCCGTCACGCGGGAGAAGAGCTGAAACGCAGGGAACAGGAAATGAAACTGACAAAGCAGAAGGAGATACGGCGGGAGATCGAAAAGGCCAAAAAAATAATCCGTGATATTGTCCACGACGTGAGAAAGCGGCCTGAAGACAGGGTTGTTGAGGCTGCAAGAAGCAAGCTCGATATGCGGAAAAAGGCTGCTGCAAGCGAAGAAAAACGTATTGCAGCCGAAATGGAGCGTTCGCTGGAACCCGACAAGACGATCAGGGAAGGGGATACGGTTCGCGTTCTCACGACCAACACTACTGGAGAAGTAGCGTCGCTGCAGGGTGACGATGTTGTTGTGCAGTGCGGGACGTTTCGCCTGTCGACTTCGCTGAAAAACATTGAACGGATTTCAAAGACCAGGGCGAAAAAACTTGAACGCTCAGAGGGTTCCGTTTCAGGTGAAGGGATTGGTTCTGCTCATGCTGCCGCGCTCGAATCGACAATGCTCGACCTGCGGGGCCTGCTGGGAGATGAAGCCGTTCAGGAGGTGGAACGGTTTATTGATAAACTGAGACTCAACAGGGTCACGAGCGCGACAATCATTCACGGCAAAGGTACCGGGGCGCTTCGGCAGAAAGTCGCTCATTGCCTGAAGCAGCACCCTGCCGTAAAAAGCTTCCGGCTCGGTGACTGGCCGGAGGGCGGGGCGGGGGTGACGATTATTGAATTGTAAAAATTGACTGGATCGCTTGGTGGCTCGATAGCTGGACGGCTTCAGTTGAGAAAAAGCTGAGGATGCGTTATCTTTGAGCGCAGTTACAGGGTTGTTTCCTTGATAATCAATGTTTTGACCCCCGATACGGTATGCGATACATGACTTTGCCAAACCTGCTGACAGCATTGCGGATACTGCTGGTCCCTGTTTTCATGTTTCTGCTTCTGCTGGAATCATCATATATGAAGCTTCTGGGTGTGGTTGTGTTTATCATAGCATCGCTTACCGATATTTATGATGGTTACCATGCAAGAAAATACGGTCTTACCAGCAGGCTTGGTGCGTTTCTCGATCCGCTGGCCGACAAGATTCTTATTACGGCGGCATTTCTGATCTATGTGTGGGAGGGATACCTCGCATTGTGGATGGTGCTGCTGGTTGTGCTGCGCGATGTGGTTGTGACGGTTCTGCGGGTTTATGCGGAGTGGAAGGACAAGCCCGTCGTTACCAGCCGGGAGGCAAAATACAAGACATTGACACAGAATGTTTTCGCCTATGTGATTATGCTGTTTATCCTTCTCAAGGAGAGGGATTTTACCGGCGAAGAGATTTCTGCGTTTATGATCAAGGTTCTCCATTCGGATTATCTTGACTACACAATGCTGGCGATAACCCTGTACACGGTCTATACCGGGATTTCATACCTTGTTCAAAACTGGAAAGGGCTGTTGAGTCCTTCCCCTTTGAGGCAGTGACGGGTTCATGAGAGAAATCGTCGCAAAGTTCCTGGGAAGCTGTGCCGGGCTCGGGTACTTCCCCTATGCGCCTGGTACGGTTACCAGTTTTGCTGCAGCTGTCTTCTTTGTGACCGTTCCCTCTTTTTCGACTCCGGAGGTTGCCCTTCCTGCAATTTTCACTGTGTTTGCTGTGGGTCTCTGGTCGGCAAAGATAATGGAGGAAATATACGGGCACGATCCGTCACAGGTTACCATTGATGAAGTTGCAGGGCAATGGGTCGCACTTTTGCTGCTGCCGTCCGGGTGGTTTTCCGCAGTCCTGGGTTTTACGGCGTTCCGGGTTTTTGATATCCTGAAGCCTGAGCCGGTAAATATTGCCCAGAAGCTGCCCGGTGGCTGGGGGGTCATGGCCGATGACCTTCTTGCCGGTATCTATGCCAACCTTTCTGTCCGAATCGTGCTTTGGACTCTTTCGCTTTTTTCCGTCGCCGTGCCTTTGTAAAAGGTGCTGATCTGCCTGCTGATGTTTTCCGCATCCAGCTTAAGCAGCCGGTAAAGATCGTTCATGCTGCCGTGAGTGACGAATGAATCGGGCAACCCGATTTTCATGACATTGTTTGTCAGGCGTTTTTTCTGCAGATGATCGCTGACGGCGCTTCCGAGTCCTCCGATAATGCTGTTTTCTTCGATGACGACGATTGTATCATGTTGCTTTGCAATGCTGTCGAGCAGAACAGTGTCGAGAGGTTTGAGAAAACGCATGTTTGCCACGAGAGCGTCGATACCTTCCTCTTCAAGTATCCGGGCGGCTTCGACCGATCTTTGCACCATGGTGCCGATTGCCAGAACGGCAATGGAGGACCCCTCGCGCACGATTTCTCCCTTGCCGATTTCCATGGTATTGAAGCCGGAGCGCAAAGGCATGCCGGTGCAGATTCCTCTCGGGTAGCGGATTGCAACAGGGCCTTTCGTGTGTTTTGCAGCGGTAGACAACATGTCTCGGAGCTCCTGCTCATCTTTCGGTGCCATGATGACCATATTGGGCACAGGGTGCAGATAGGAGAGGTCAAATGAACCGTGATGTGTAGGGCCGTCTTCTCCGACAAGGCCAGCGCGGTCAATAGCAAAGACAACAGGAAGCTTCTGAAGCGCGACGTCGTGAATGAGTTGGTCGTATGCACGCTGCAGGAATGTGGAATATATGGCGCAAAACGGTTTATAACCGTTTGCCGCAAGGCCTGCTGCAAACGTTACGGCGTGCTGCTCGGCAATGCCGACATCATAAAAACGTTCGGGGTGGGCTTTCTGGAAGAGGTCGAGCGATGTCCCGCTTGACATTGCCGCGGTAATGCCTGTAATCCTGTGGTCTTTGTCGGCAAGCTCCGTCAAGGCGCTGCCAAAAATATCCTGATATTTCGGAGGTTGGGTTTTCCCGGGTTTTTTCAGAGATTTTCCGGTGGCAGTGTCAAACCCGCCGCTGCTGGCGTGCCATTTGCTCTGGTTGTCTTCCGCCGGTTTGAAGCCTTTGCCTTTTGTTGTAATGATATGCAGAAGCTTGGGGTGAGGCAGCTCGTGCATTTCTTTTAATGCTTTGACAAGCTGTTCTGTATTGTGCCCGTCTATAGGTCCGAAATAGCGGAACCCCAGAGCCTCGAAAAATGCGCCCGGCGTCAGCGCAGCCTTTATGCCGTCTTCAATTTTATGGACTGCATTTTTAGCTGCATCTCCCAGATCGTTATTGAGCAGGGAGATCGAGTCCCAGATGAATTTGCGGACCCTGTTGTAGGTTTTGTTCAGAGAGATGTTGACCAGATAGTTTCTAAGTCCGCCGGTGCTGGGAGCGATTGCCATCTGGTTGTCGTTCAGGATAACCAGAACATCGCTCTTACTGTCTCCGAGGTGGTTCATTGCTTCAAATGCCATGCCTCCGGTCATGCTGCCGTCTCCTATGACGGCGATAATTTTTTCGTTACTTCCCGAAAGGTCCCGTGCAGCGGCCATCCCGGCAGCGGCGGATATGGATGTCGATGCGTGGCCGGTGCCGAATGCATCGTGAGGACTTTCGGACATTTTCGGAAAACCTGCCAGACCGTTGAATTTCCTGTTTGTGTGCATCTGGTCTTTTCTGCCGGTCAGTATTTTATGTATATAGGCCTGATGGCCCACGTCCCAGATAATCTTGTCATTAGGAGTCTTGTATACATAGTGCAGGGCTACCGACATCTCAACGACACCGAGACTTGAACCGAAGTGCCCGCCGTTTTCCGAGACAACATCGATAAGATACGCTCTGCATTCATCCGCTACTTTCTGCAGGTCTTCCGGCTTGAATCTTTTAAGGTCTTCCGGTGAGCGAATTTTCGAAAGGAAAACATATTTCCCGTTTACCGAAGGTGGTGGCATGTGTTCCATAGAAGATTTCCTTGTCTGGTATAAAAATAATCCGGTTCAGATAATCTCATGTAACCGGATTATGATGTTCCCGGTTCCTTCCGGTGAAAATTGTATCGGTCTTCTGTCCGTGAGGTGAGTCTCTTTGCAGGGGAGTTATATTCCTGAAATCTGCATGAGAATACTTCGTTCGGGTCGGGGCCCGTCAAGTTCAACAAGGAAGATAGACTGCCACTCGCCCAGAAGGAGTTTGCCGGATTCGAAAGGGATGGTTTCGGAACTGTTCATGAAAAGACCCATGAGATGCGAGTGGGCGTTGTCGCGCCCGTCGACTGATGTAATATTGTGTTTGTAGTCGCCGTCCTTC
>JAKSCY010000068.1 GCA_022360355.1 Chlorobiales bacterium | reverse complement strand
TAGATCCCGAATCCCTGTGAAACCCAAACATCTGTCTCACGGGGCCCAGGGCTTTTTTCTGTTTACCGATCAATGGTCATTGACAGTCCTGAGACTGCTTCTCAGAACCACTTACTCGTCGCCGGTGTAATCCGCCCAGTTATTCGGAGTCTCGTACCAGCGGAGGTTTTTTAGGGTGATGTTTTCCGGCAGGTGGGGCTGGATTTGGTGGAAAGCCCACTTTGCAAGGCATTCGGCGGTCGGGGGTTCGTCGGTGATCACGACGCGCTTGTTGCGTTTTGTGATGAATTCGAGGTCTTCGTGGTCGTTTTTCCAGACGGCGAAACCATGATCGAGCACATCATGAATGTACTGCATCATGATGTCATTGAGGAACTTGAAATCCATCACCATGCCTTCCTGAGGGTCTCCTTCCCGGTCAATAATTTTTCCTTCAACCGTGGCAACCACGGTGCCCCTGTGTCCATGCAGCTGGTTGCAAAAAGAGAAGCTGTTAGGCAGCGTGTGGCCGTAATCAAGCTCGATTTTCCGTGATATGATCATCGTTTAAATATAAGAGTGTACTCCAGAATGGCGAATTGTACGGAAAAAAAAGGATATTGCCAAGATGGGAAGGGGGAGGTGCCGTAACGTTGAGTACTGAGAAAAGAGAAAAAAAGGGGGCGGGGCAATGGAACCGGTTTTGGGCAGGTTGTTTCAACATTTTTTACTGGACACTACCGGGCTTTTATCGGAATTTGCGTATGTTTCAAGTAGTGGAGTATCCTGCAAGTTTTAAAATTCAACACCAAAGAGGAAGGCAGCTATGAAAAAAAGTATGATAATACTCATGTGTTTCATCATCTGCTTCATGCATAGTACAGCTCTTTTTGCACAAGGTACTATGTCAACTCTTGCTTTTGCACCTCCAGAAGAACCAGGGCCAGGGCCAAAGCCTGAACTGGCGCCAGCGCATCATGAGCCAGCGCATCATGATCCAGCACATCATGATCCGGTGCATCATGAGCCGACGCATCATGAACCAGCACATGAGTCGGTGCATCACGAGCCAGCGCATGGGCCAAAGCCTTGAGGACGCCTCTATTGATTTCTTGAGTCGGCGGTTAGTATACGTATATTTATAAATTGTTGTCAGAAAAAGAGAAAGGAGGCGTCTATGAAACGCGTAGCGCTTTGTCTCACCATAGTATTCCTATTGTGCGCAGCACCCGTTACCCTGTGTGCAGCGCCCCCGGCCCATGTGATCAACGAAAGCAAAACTCCCCAATATCTGTATGTACTGAGTGCCGAGAAAGGAAGCTATAAGAAAGGCAAGCTGAAGCTCGGTGGAGTTGCCCCTCTGGTTGTTTATTTCTCAGACAGGCCGAACCGGATAGCAGGGCATATAAGTGTAGAGAAATTTCTCGGAACATGGGGTAAAGGGCCAGACAGCTTCAAGGCTGATCCCCCGAATGCCACCTTATCGATCTTCGATAAGAGCGGGAATAAAAACATAGTTCTGGAGCTTCAAAATCCTGACCTGTCCGATGGGAAACTAACCTTCGATGTCCGGCTACTGGAAGGCCGGTTGCCGCCGTCGTTTCCTGCCGCCAGCTTGTTCATTGACATGAAACTTGTACTGGGTGTGGGGCAGTGGGATTACGAGAAGTACGGGGTTCCTTATCAGGATTCCGACTTGGATAATGATGGGATTGGAGATGACAGTTATTCCAGGCCATTCGAGCAGTGAATGCTAAATTTTCCTGTCCGAGAAGAACAGGGATGAAGTTTGAATAATATGCAAAAGGCCCGGCTCAGTCCGGGCTTTGTCATTGTGTGCCTTGCGGGGGGCGTATCTACCTGAATGTGAGAGTTTTCTATTTGTCTATAAGAAGGAAGCGGCAAAAAAGGAAACTTTCAGCGGATAAAAGCTTTTATTGTGGGGGAATAGATTGTAGTTTGTCGATCTTGCAAGTATTAACCTATTTCAAGGCGCGCAAGCGCGGGAAACATGACAGCAGAGCATATATGG
>JAKSCY010000332.1 GCA_022360355.1 Chlorobiales bacterium | reverse complement strand
GAGGAACTCGATGAAAAAAGCAAAGAAGCTGGCACTCCTTGAAAATGCCGTCACTCAAAACGGTTTTAAACTTAGATATGAAAAAGGGAATTTCCTTGGTGGGGACTGCCGTCTCAGAAACGACAACATTATCGTCGTCAATAAATTCCTGCCGATCGAGGGAAAGATATTCACCATCGCCCGCGTCCTGCACAAACTCAACCCCGCCGACTGTCCTCCCGAAGTCAAAAAAATCATCGAGGACTCCGGACTCAATTCCGGCAACCAGTTACCGCTGATTGAGAGTGAATAGGTAAGATTATCGATAAAAAACAGCCAGCCAGATTGTCGGTTTTTCTCTGTCGGTCCAGAGAACCTTGTGTCTCGTATGCGCCGGAATGTTGATATAATCTCCGGCATGCAAAACAGCCTCTTCCCCGTTTTCGAAAAGAATCACCCCTGATCCGTCAAGCACAATCACCCATTCCGACTCATCCTGGTCGTACCAGCCGCTCTCCGGTGATGTGTGACCGTGTGAAACGATGCGTTCAATACGCACGCTTGCAGACCGAACAAGATCCTCAACGACCTCTTGAGACAAGTCTTCCGGTAATGGGGAAAAAATATTTCGAAATAAAGCCATTCTGACCGAAAAACCTTCATTTATCCTCGTTTTGTCAACCAGGATCGAAAAATGCCTTGCATAAACCTCGAACAGTCAATCGGGCATAACAATGATTTACATTTTCATACAGCACTTCATTGCTGACAGTTAGGACAGAAGTAGCACGCTCCGCCCAAATACTGAATCTTCTCTATTTCAGCCCCGCACTCAGGACAAGGACGCCCCACCGCATTTTTGTCCATCTTGCGAATGTAGCCTCCAGGATTGTTGTACAAGTCACATTCGTCATATCGACCGCCCATCTCTGTAACCTCACCCACCGTATCGACAATCGCACTGTACAAGGTGTGCCGCTGATCTGTGCTCAGATCAGCAATCGCATGTCTGGGATGAAGATGAGCTTGAAAAAGAATGTCCTGAGCAATTGCATTACCCAATCCCGGGATGATTTGATCTTGTGTCAACAAAGATTTAGCACTTCTCTTCTTTCCATTCGTAAGATCAT
>JAKSCY010000820.1 GCA_022360355.1 Chlorobiales bacterium | reverse complement strand
TATAAATCAATAAAGCAAGAAGCTCCGGGCTTCATGCATGGAATACATGCGAAAACTCTGCACATATGAGGCTGCAGTTACATAAGAATTCGGTCCCATCATTCTGCTAATCCATAATAAAACAAGGAGATTAGAACTATGGTTAAAAAAATTACCTCTTGGCTGTCTGTCGGCCTTATTTCTGCCGCTGCGCTTTCAGGGTGCAACACGCAGACATCCGAAAAGCAGGAATCGGCCCAGCAGGTGTCTGCGGAAGCTGAGGACGTTGATCCGCGCGGTCAGATTCTCGCGCTTTCATGTGCATCCTGTCACGGTACCGATGGTAAAAGTGTCGGTATTATGCCCGGGTTCTATGGGAAATCGGCGTCGTATCTGAAAAATGCGCTGATGGAGTTTAAGAACGATGAGCGTTACTCTACGGTTATGGGGCGTCATGCCAAAGGGTATACCGATGAAGAGATTACACTCATTGCCGAATACTTTGGCGGGCTAAGTCAACAAAATTCTAAATAAGCGGGGGAAATAACATGGGTCAGAAATTTACACGTAGAGATTTCAACAAACTGTTCATTGCCGGTGCAGCCGGTTCTACACTGGGAGTTTTTGGCGGTGCAAAACCGCTTTTTGCAAGCCAGAAACGTGTTGTTGTTATCGGTGGCGGTTTTGGCGGCGCATCTGCGGCAAAGTATATCAAGAAACTTGATTCATCTGTTTCCGTGACACTTGTCGAGCCCGCAACTACTTTCTACACCTGCCCGTTCAGCAACTGGGTGATGGGTGGATTGAAAGACATGAAAGATATTGCCCAAACGTTCGATGTTCTGAAAAGCCAGTATGGCGTAGAGGTGATTCATGACGAAGCAGCTGAAATCGATGCAGCAAACCACACCGTAAAGCTCAAAGGCGGAAAAGAGCTGAAGTACGACCGTCTGGTGGTTTCTCCCGGTATCGATTTCAATTATGATGCAATTGAAGGATACAGCGAGGAAGTTGCTAACACGAAGATGCCTCATGCTTACCAGGCTGGACCGCAGACAGAACTGCTGACAAAGCAGCTTCAGGACATGGCAGATGGCGACAATGTGCTTATCTGTCCTCCGGGTAACCCGTTCCGTTGTCCTCCCGGCCCTTATGAGAGAGCAAGTCTCATTGCCAACTACCTGAAAAAGAACAAGCCTAACTCAAAGGTTATTATTCTCGATGCCAAAGAGAAATTTTCCAAGCAGGGTTTGTTCACCAAAGGCTGGGACAAGCTGTATAGCGGTATCATCGAGTGGCGTGCAGGTTCTGCCGGAGGCAAGGTTATGTCGGTTGATCCGGCGGCCATGACCGTTCAAACAGCATCAGGACCGGTAAAAGGCGGTGTGATCAACGTTATTCCTCCTCAGAGAGCCGGAAAAATTGCCTTTGATGCAGGCCTGACCAATGAAAGTGGCTGGTGTCCGGTCAACCCGATTACTTTCGAATCTACGATTCATCCCGGTATTCATGTGATCGGTGATGCCTGTATCGCCGGTGCAATGCCGAAGTCCGGTTTTGCCGCCAGTAGTCAGGGGAAAGTCACGGCAGCGAGTGTTGTTCGCCTGTTACAGGGCAAGGTTCCTGCTCCGCCGTCGCTTGTCAATACCTGTTACAGTCTTGTCGGACCTGGCTATGGTATCTCTGTTGCGGCTGTCTACAAGCTCACCAGTGACGGTATCGTCAGCATTAAAGGTGCCGGAGGTCTTACTCCCATGGACGCTGATGATGATCAGCTCACTGAGGAGGCAACCTATGCGCGTGGCTGGTATAACAACATAGCCCAGGATATCTGGGGATAAGAGCTTTTTCTCAGAAGGAAAGGAGACCGTCTCGTATTTTGCATATGAGGCGGTCTTTTTTTTTGCCGGCCGTCAAACTATCCGGCTGCTGTGCCTGATTGTTAATCAGGTACTGGTTTTATATATTGGCTGAACTCGATTTATTGACTGCGCCAGTATTCGCAAAGTTATCATGCATGTATGAAAAATAACCGGTTCAAAAGTCTTCTTATTGTTGCCTTGACGGCTCTGGCTTTGTGGTCGTTGTGGCCCACCTATAAGGATTATTCCTACTCGAGGCAGCTGACGCAACTGACCGCTGCTGAAGACAGTCTCACTTTTGTCCGTGAAAATCGTGAGGCTATGGAAACAGCGGCTGAAAAAAGCCTGAAACTCGGTCTGGACCTTAAAGGTGGAATGTATCTCGTCCTTGAGGTTGACCTCATTGATCTCATCGAGGAGAGGGCATGGAACAAGGATGCAACGTTCCGGGAGATAATGGCCGACGTCAGGAACAAGGCTGTTGACAGTAACGCGCAGGTTATCGAGCTGCTGGTTTCGGAGTTCCAAAAACGCACTATCAGGATGAGCCGCTACTTTTACGAGGTGCGTGACAGTGACGAGGAGATAATCGTCAAGCTCAGAAAAGAGGCCGAAGACGCTATTGTACGGGCAAAAGAGATTATCCGTAACCGTGTTGACCAGTATGGTGTCGCGGAACCGGTTATTCAGACACAGGGAGCAAGGCGGATCATTGTGGCGCTTCCGGGGGTTTCCGACGAGGACCGCGTGCGCAGACTTCTCCGGGGCACGGCAAAGCTGGAATTCAAGCTGGTTCGGGATAATGAAAGCTTGCTCGAAGCGCTTGAACGGATTAACAGACTTCTTGCGGACAAAGAGGCGGCGAAAGAAACGGCAAAAGCCTCAGGTGAAGACGTCACGGATGAGGAGGTTACCGCTGACAAGGCAAACAATCCTCTTTACGAGAACATTGTCGTTATGGAAAACGGAAGGGTTTACGCCCCTGACTATTCCAGGGAGTTCCTGACCGGTTTGTTTGAACGGGAAGATATTCAGAAGCTGCTGCCCAAAGATTCTGAAATACGTCTTTCGGCAAGGTCTGTTGAGGGGAATGACGGAGAAACATTTTACGATATGTATCTCCTGAAGAAAACTCCTGAGCTTACAGGAGGGGTGATTACCGAAGCAAAAGCCACATTTGGTGCATCTGCGCTGCAGCCGGAAGTTACCATGAGAATGAATTCGGACGGGACAGCGAAATGGGCAAGAATCACCGGCGCGAATATCGGCCGCCGGATTGCTATTGTTCTTGACGGTGCGGTATACTCTGCGCCTGTTGTCGAGTCAAAAATTCCCGGAGGCAGTTCGGTCATCAACGGTATTGACAGTATCGAGGAGGCTCAGGATCTCGAGATTGTCCTGAAGGCAGGCGCCCTGCCCGCCCCGGTCAGGGTTATTGAAGAGCGGACGGTCGGCCCGACCCTTGGTGCAGATTATATACGATCAGGTATTCTTTCCGCGGGTTGGGGGTTGTGTATCGTCGCTCTTTTCATGATCACCTATTACCGAAAGGCCGGTGTTGCGGCAGATATCGCTCTTGTTTTGAACATACTGTTCGTGCTCTCTGTTCTCGCAGGATTCAGTGCCGCACTGACTCTGCCGGGTATTGCAGGTATTGTGCTGACGATAGGTATGACTGTCGATGCCAATGTCCTGATTTTTGAAAGAGTCAGGGAGGAGATCGCCGCGGGCAAAAACCTGCGTCTCGCGGTTGATACAGGCTACAACAAGGCTTTCTCGGCAATCGTCGATTCCCAGATTACAACGCTTGGCGCAGGGTTTCTGCTCTATATCTATGGCATCGGCCCTATTCAGGGATTTGCGCTCACCCTGATGATCGGTACGGCAGCGAGTCTGTTTACCGCTCTGGTTATCACCAAGGTTATTTTTGACCTGCTGATTGAGGGAAATCACATGACAGTCAAAAGTTTCGGATAAAATCATTAAGGACTTACAGCATGCACCTCATTAAAGACACAAACATAGATTTTCTGAAATACAGGAAAATAGCGTATGTGATCTCCCTCACCCTGATGCTTGCAGGGTTGGTTTCTCTGTTTGTCAGGGGATTGAATTTCGGTATCGATTTCAGGGGGGGCACCGAGGTCGTGCTGCGCTTTGAGAACGATGTAACCGTAGGGGAGGTGAGGTCGGTTCTCAAGGAGGCAGGGGTGGAGGGCGCAGTGAAAAGTTACGGCGCCGACCGCTCTATTCTTGTCCAGACCGGTTTTGAAGGTGATCTCAACCAGTTGAAAGCGCTTGTGACCAACGCGCTTGACGACCGTATTACGGACAATCCTCATGAGGTGCTCCGTGTCGATTCCGTTGGCCCCAGTATTGCTTCCGATCTGAAATGGGCCGCCCTTAAAGCGCTTCTGGGCGCGGTGATAGCTATTCTGATCTACGTCGGAATACGCTTTGAGTTCCGGTTTGCCGCGGCAAGTGTTGTCGCCATATTTCATGACGTGTTTATCGTACTCGGCATATTCAGTATTTTCGGAGGCATGTTTGATTTCATGCCCCTCGATATAAACCAGAGCATCATAGCTGCATTTCTTACGATTGCCGGGTACTCGATCAACGATACCGTTGTTGTCTACGACAGGATTCGTGAAAACATCCGTTCAGGGAAGTCGGCCGATTATATCACAATTTTCAACAACAGCCTCAATCAAACGCTGAGCAGAACGATCATTACTTCAGGAACAACGCTGCTTGTTGTGCTCATTCTCTTTATCTTTGCAGGTCCTGCCATTCGGGGATTTACTTTTGCAATCCTTCTCGGGATAGGAATCGGCACATACTCTTCCCTGTTTATAGCTGCGCCGGTTGTTCTTGACTGGCAGTTGAAGTCCAGGCGTCCGATTAAACTCAGAGGGGGATAGCGGCATGAAGCGGCGTTCCGTCCTGACTGCTGTCCTCCTTTTTCTGGCCGGTTGCGGTTCCGGGCCGGATGATGATGTTGTTGCCAGAGCCGGGAATCTTGAGTTGACCCGTGAAGAGTTGCGGGCTTCGATCAGCTATGCCTCTCAGGAAGACAGCCTTACGGTTTCTGCAATCTATGTTGAGGACTGGAAGGCCCTTGCGTCGCTCTACCAGCTTGCTCTGGATGATGGCATCGGCGAGGATGCCGAGACCCGGATGCTGATTGAAAAAGCCACCCGTCAGATAATCGTGCAGCGCTTTGTTGACAAACGGTTGAAACAGGCGGAGAAGGATCGGTTTTTTGCTGTTGACTCGTCCGACGTGAAAACCTTTTACCGTGAATTTCCTGATATGTTTGTCTGTTCCGAGACAGAGTATGCCGTTGCCAGGTATTATGCGGCTACCGCACAGGGGGCAAGCCGGATGGAAAACGCTCTGATGCTGCATGACGGCGATGAGGAGAGTCTGCTCAGGCTTATCGAATCAATTGATCCGGGGCATGCCGGGAAAAACCTCCTCGCTCGCAAAAATGCCCTGCACCTGAGGCCCCTCGTGCAGATCCATCTTGAAAACGAAAAGATGAAAGGGGTCCTGAAAGACATGGCACCGGGCGAACGCTCACCGGTCATTGTGCTGCATGATTCCCTTTTTGTTGTAATGGAAATGCATGATATTGTAAAAAAAGGGGACAGAAAGACCCTTGAGCAGGCTTACGGGGACATTGAGGATCTTCTTATTGTTGAAAAACAAAAGCAGTATTATGCTAAATTGCTGAAACAAGCAAGGGAAAAGTATCAGTAACCTGAGCTGAAACGCTTAACTTGGGTAAAGCTAAATGATTATGAAGAAACGTCTTTTCAGTTGTGTTGCAATTGCGGCCTTTACGATTGCTGCCGGTTTTCAGATTGCCGGTGCGGCGATTGCCGACAGAATTGTTGCGGTTGTTGGAAATGAAATGATTCTGCAGTCTGAAGTCGATGAACGGGCAATGATGACTCGTCTGCAGTACCCCGAGTCGAAAAATGATCCGTCGCTGAAAGCAGGTATCCTTGAGACGCTTGTCACCAGAAAAATAGTGCTGACCAAAGCCAGATTGGACAGCATTCAGGTTAATGAGGCTGATATTGAGAAAAGTACCGACGAAAGGATGCGGTTCCTGCGCAGCAAGTTCAGTTCTATTGGGGAAATGGAATCGACTTTTTCGAAATCGTATCCGGTTATCGAAAAAGAGGTAAAGGATGACATACGTAACCAGCAGTTGATTAACAACCTCAGGAGAAAGAAAATGATGGATGTTGCGGTTACGTATGAGGAAGTTGAGGACTTCTACCGTGCAAATCGTGACAAGTTGCCCAGGGTCCCCGAAGCTGTGGAGGTTTCCCAGATAGTCATGTACCCCAAGGTAACGGAATATGCCAAATCAAAAGCCCTCGCCGACATTCAGGATATACAGGGTCAGCTTAAGGCAGGCGCCGACTTTGCGGCTCTTGCCCGGCAGTATTCGCAGGATCCGGGCTCTGCCCGTCTCGGAGGAGACCTTGGTTATTCGCGACGGGGCGAGTTCGTGAAAAGTTTTGAGGAAGTTGCATTCGGGCTTGAAGAAGGTGAAATTTCCGGGATTGTTGAATCCCGTTTCGGCTACCACATTATACAGTTGCTCGACAAGGAGCCGGATGCAGTGCATACAAGGCACATTCTGGTTGTTTTCGACAGAAGCACTCTCGATGCCCCGGCGGCAAAGGCGACGCTTGAGAAGATCCGTGGCGATATCCTGAACGGAAACGCCGACTTTGCGGACATGGCTCGGCAGTATTCCGATGATCCTGTTTCGGCAAAATACGGTGGCAAGATCCGGAACACCGAGACCGGTGAAACAAGGTTTGCCGTTTCAGCGCTGCGTGATCAGCTAAAAGGTGTTGTCGGATCGTTTAAAAACGTGGGTGATCTCAGCAACGTTGTGCGGGTAGAGCCGGAATCAACAGGAGCTCCGTTTTATGCTCTTTTTATGCTGGACAGCAGAGTGCCTGCTCATAAACTCGAATTGTCCTCGGACTATGCCAGGCTTGAAAAGCTTGCCATTGAAGAGAAGCGGAACAGGTTGTTCCAGAAATGGATCGACGAACTGCAGAAAGAGGTCTACGTCAAAATTTCAGACATCTAACCTTCTGACATAACGGGCGTTCTTTTCGATAAAGTCACGGCGCGGGTCAACCTTGTCACCCATAAGGGTGGAGAATATCTGGTCCGCTTCCATGGCATTTTCAACGGATACCTGGAGCAGTGAACGATGCGTCGGGTCCATGGTTGTGCTCCAGAGCTGTTCGGGGTTCATTTCTCCGAGGCCTTTGTAACGCTGGATGTGGACGTTGCCTCTCCCTTTCTGTGCTTTCTTCATCGAGTCGACAATGCTGTTACGCTCGTCGTCGTCCCATGCATATTTTTGCTCTTTTCCTGATTTGACCAGGTATAGCGGTGGCTGGGCAATGAACACTTTGCCTGCTTCTATGAGAGCCCGCATGTGCCGGAAAAAAAACGTCAGCAGAAGGGTGCGTATATGTGCGCCGTCCACATCAGCATCAGTCATGATGATGATCTTGCCGTAGCGCAGTTTCTCGGCGACGAATTCGTCCTCTCCGAAATTCGTGCCGAGCGCGAGAATAATGGTTTTTATTTCTTCATTCTCGAGCATCTTGTGCAGGCGGGCTTTTTCGACGTTGAGGATTTTTCCCTTCAGTGGAAGGATTGCCTGAAAGCTCCTGTCCCTTCCCTGCTTTGCGCTGCCGCCTGCAGAGTCGCCCTCCACAATGTAAAGTTCGCAATGTTCCGGGTCGTTGATAGAGCAGTCAGCAAGTTTTCCCGGCAGCCCGGAACTTTCCAGCGCCGATTTTCTTCTTGTCAGCTCTTTTGCTTTTCTTGCGGCGTCCCTTGAAAGTGCGGCACTCTTGACCTTTTCAACGATGGTTTTCAGGACTCCGGGATTGCTTTCTGCATAGTCGGAAAGTTGTTCGTTTACAATGCTTTCCACAATACTCTGGGTCTCCGAGTTGCCCAGCTTGGTTTTTGTCTGTCCTTCAAACTGCGGCTCGGCGACTTTGACCGATATGACTGCTGTCAGCCCTTCCTTGAAATCGTCACCGGTAAGGGAGATTTTCAGGTTTTTCAGGAGGTCGTTCTTCTGGGCATAGGCGTTCAGTGTTCTTGTCAGGGCCTTGCGGAAGCCTGTGACATGCGTCCCGCCTTCATGGGTATTGATGTTGTTGACATAGCTGAAGACGTTTTCCTGATAGGAGTCGTTGTATTGCAAGGCTATTTCAACGACAGTCCCGTCTCGTTCTCCGCTGATAAAGATGGGTTCCTTGATAAGGCTGACCCTGTTATGATCGGTGAACTTGACGAATTCCCTGATGCCGCCCTCGAAGTGGAATGTCTCTTCCGTGTCGTCGGTGTCCCGAACGATAATTTTAAGAGTACTGTTAAGAAATGCGAGCTCCCGCATGCGGTCGATGACGATATCCTTGCGGAACTCCGTGGTTTTAAATATGGAGGAGTCAGGCTTGAACGTTGTTTTTGTTCCAGTTTTCGTGGTTTCGCCGATAGTCTGAACCTCGCACTGCGGTATTCCTTTCTGATAGCGCTGAAACCAGATTTTCCCGTCCCTGTAAACTTCGACTTCGCACCATTCGGAGAGGGCATTGACAACAGAGCCGCCGACACCGTGCAGTCCTCCCGAAACCTTGTAGGCGCCTTTGTCGAATTTGCCGCCCGCTCCGATTACGGTCATGACCAGTTGGAGAGCTGACTTTTTTTTCTGCGGGTGGATATCGACAGGTATGCCTCTTCCGTTGTCCGATATGGTCACGGAACCGTCAGGATTCAGTGCGAGTTCAATGGTATCGTTGTATCCCGCCAGGGTTTCATCTATGGAGTTGTCGACGATTTCATAAATAAGATGATGCAGGCCTCTGGAGTGAACATCGCCGATGTACATTGCGGGGCGTTTGCGGACATGTTCTATGCCGTCAAGTATCTGAATATTCGTGGCTGCATAGTTTGCTTGTGAGGTTTTTTTCTGGATCTCTGGCATGGTTTTCATAGAGGTGCAACAGGTTCAAAGCTTCAATATCTTTAGTTCTCAAAGATAGCAAAAAATAGCCTGATATCCCACGGTTGCAAGGGGTCAGCCCAGGTCAACCGTAAATGCATTGATAACATGCTCCAGGTTGAAATCGCTGATTCTGCCGTTCATGAATGTATGCGCAATGATTGCAATAACATCGAACCTGCAGTCTGGTTCAGGAGGAGGAAGAGCGGCCAGGTAAGCGGATGCGGCCCTGATGATTTCCTTCTGTTTATCCGGCGTGACAGCTTCGAGAGGGTGCCCTTTTGCGTCGGATGACCTTGTCTTTACTTCGATGAAGCATAGGGTGCGTTTGTCCAGGGCAATGATGTCGATCTCGTTGCGCCGGTAGCGGTAGTTGCGCCGAAGGACTCTGTAACCTTTTTCTACAAGGTAGGAGACAGCGGTAATTTCTCCCTGGTGTCCGAGATCATGGGGCATGAATGACATGGGAATCAATGTAGGATTATTTTTCTCCGAGCGCCTTCAGCCTGAAGCTTTTCCTGTGCAGGGGGCAGCGCCCATGCGCTGCGATGGCTGCGATATGCGCCTGTGTCGGGTAGCCGAAATGCTGCTCAAAGCCGTATCCCGGGTACTCCCTGCTGTACTCTTTCATGATCCTGTCACGACGTGTCTTTGCAAGTATCGACGCTGCTGCAATGGAAAAGACTTTTGCATCGCCTTTGACAATAGTCAGGTAAGGAACAGGGAGACTCGGCGTGAAGCGGTTGCCGTCAATCATCATCAGGTCCGGTGACTGTTTCAACGACTCCGCTGCACTGTTCATTGCGAGCATGGTGGCCCTGAAGATGTTCAGGTTGTCGATAGTCATGTGATCGATAACCGAAATGCCGAAATCTTCAGCTGAATGCATTATTGCCAGTGCAAGAGCTTCACGGCGTTCCGGAAGAAGGCTTTTTGAGTCATTCAGTTCGCACAGAATTCCGTCAGGCTTGAAAAACCGGGGGAAAACAACGGCGGCGGCTACAACCGGTCCGGCAAGAGGCCCTCTGCCTGCCTCGTCAATGCCGCAGACCTTGCTGTGCCCGGTCCAGTACTTCTCCTCGTATTCCGCGGTTGATAATTGCAAAAGACGGGTTTGTTTGAATTGTTTGTTGTGCGGAGCGTTCTGTAAAAGTGACTAAAATTTGTCCTTTTAACAAAAATGTTCAATAATACAGGTTACATTTCCCTAAATTGAGCGGTTGTTACGAGTAGCCCGAGGGGCAGGCAGCAGCGACAGCCTGTCCGGTAAGGCGTGATGTAAAAAACACAGTTCAGGTTTCGTGTGAACAATGGCATCGAAGATAACAATTTTAGACATTGAGGTGTTGTAATGAAGAAGACTGTGAAAAAGCAGTTGCTGATGAACAAGTCAGGTGACGAAATTCAGGTTGCCCTGGTTGAAGAAGGCCGTCTGGCAGAGCTTGTGATCGAACGTCCGGACAGTCTCCGCAGCATAGGCGATATCTATCTTGGCAGGGTGCACAAGGTTGTAGAGGGTCTCAAGGCTGCTTTTGTCGATATCGGGCAGAAATCGGACGGGTTTCTGCATTTTTCCGATGTTGGAACCACAACCGAGGACTACCGTGCGCTCATTGAGGATGACGATGACGACGATGAGAACGGCAATGGTGAAAACGAGGAAGATGATAAGAGGCAAAATTCGGGGCAGCAGCAGGGTAGCGCAATGAAGGCTCCGGGTGCAGAAAACGGCCAGAAAAACGGTAACGGAAGAGCCAAGGGAAACGGCGCAGACAGGAGGAGGCAGTCTTATACACAGATGATCGCAGGCAAGCTGAAGCCCAATGACTCCATTCTGGTTCAGGTTATCAAGGAGCCGATCAGCAACAAGGGGTCGCGCCTGACCTCTGACATAACCATTGCGGGACGTTTTATGGTTCTGCTTCCCTTTGGCGGCGGTCAGATTGCAGTTTCCCGCCGTGTTGTCTCCCGAAAGGAGCGATCGAGGCTGAAAAAGCTTGTCAGGTCGATGCTGCCGGAAGGGTTTGGCGCTATCATCAGAACTGTTGCGGAGCTCCAGGAGGAGGAACTGCTGAAAAAGGATCTTGAAAAGCTGCTTGTCAAGTGGGAGCAGATCGAGGAGAAGCTCAAGGATGCCAAGCCGCCGCAGCTTATTTTCAAGGAAGATACCATTATCTCCAGCGTACTGCGGGACTCTCTTACCACCGATGTCACGGAATTGGTTGCCAACTCGCAAAGCATTCACAAGGAAACGCTGAACTATATCCGGTGGGCGGCGCCCGAGATGGAAAAAAATGTCACCCTTTATCAGGGCAAGCTTCCGCTTTTCGAAGGCTACGGAATTGCCAAGGATGTTGAGTCCATTTTTTCACGGAAAGTGTGGCTGAAATCAGGAGGGTATATCATTATAGAGCACACCGAGGCAATGGTGGTCATTGACGTGAACAGCGGGCGGTATGCCGCCAAGAAGGAGCAGGAGGAAAACTCCCTGAAAACCAACCTCGAAGCGGCGCGTGAAATTGTTCGTCAGCTCAGACTCAGGGATATAGGAGGGATTATCGTGGTGGACTTTATTGATATGCTTGACCCGAAAAATTCCAAAAAGGTCTATGACTCGATGAAAAACGAACTGCGTCATGACCGGGCCAAGTCAAATATTCTGCCAATGTCCGATTTCGGGTTGATGCAGATTACCAGGGAAAGAATACGGCCCAGCCTCATGCAGCGTATGGGTGATCAGTGCCCGGCTTGTGGCGGATCAGGGGTGGTTCAGGCTCGTTGTACAACCATTAACCAGGTTGAACGCTGGCTCCGGAAATACGCACTTCAGAAAAAAATGATCTTTCAGCAGCTTGACCTGTATGTAAGCCCCACGGTCGCCGAGCCGTTGAGGAGCACCGACCGGAACATAGAACTGAAATGGTTTCTTCAGCATATGCTTTTTGTCAGGATCAAGCAGGATGAGAGCCTGAGGAGCGATGATTTCAGGTTCTATGTCCGCAAAAACAGTGAAGATGTTACCGCGGAGTACAGTGAGCTGTAACATTGACGGTAACTGCCTAAAAAGAACAACCAACGGATATGCAGCTTGAAGAAGTAAGAAAAAGTATAGAAGCGCTTGAAAGAGCACCGGCTGGTGATGTGCAGAAACAGCCGGAAGCGCGTGACGTGTTTACGGCTTTCAAGGGCTTCCTCAATAACGGTTCTGCAAGAGCGGCAGAGAAAAAAGAAGGCCGCTGGGAGGTCAATCCCTGGGTAAAAAAGGGGATCCTGCTCGGCATGAAGCTCGGTATGCTGTGCGAGAACACGATCGAGTTTCCGGGAAGCCATGACTGGACATTTGTTGACAAGGATACCTACCCCGTCAAGCGGTTTCGAAAGGAGGACGGTGTTCGCGTTGTCCCCGGCGGCTCATCTGTCAGGGACGGGGCTTATCTTGCTCCTTCGGTAGTCATGATGCCCCCTGCATATGTGAATGTCGGTGCCTATGTTGATGCCGGCAGCATGATTGATTCCCACGCTCTTGTCGGAAGCTGTGCACAGGTGGGCCGAAACGTGCATCTTTCCGCTGCAGTACAGGTGGGCGGTGTGCTGGAGCCAATCGGGGCGGTTCCGGTTATCATTGAGGACGACGTCATGGTGGGAGGCAACTGCGGTATCTATGAAGGTACGATAGTTCGCTCTCGGGCGGTTATCGGCACCGGTGTTATTCTTAACGGTTCGACCCCGGTCTATGACGTGGTTAATAACACTGTTATCAGAAAAACGGAAGGCACAACCCTTACGATCCCTGAAGGAGCAGTGGTTGTTGCCGGGTCAAGAAAGATTAAGGGGGACTTTGCCGCCGAGCACGGTCTTTCCGTGTATACTCCTTTGATTATCAAGTACAGGGATCAAAAAACGGATAGTGCAACAGCTTTGGAAAGTGCTTTGCGCTGAACGCTGCAGCCTGTTCCGGGAACGCTCAAAAAGATGTCAGGCATGAAACTCTATGCTGCAAGTGGTATCTCCCGCAGGGTGATTCTGGTTCTCGTATTATTTCTTGTCTGCACGGGCCCCCCCCTGAAGACAGCGGAATGCCGTGAGAGCGAGTACTTTTCCATCGCAAAAAACATAGAACTGCTCGGTGACGTGTACCGGAAAGTTTCCGAAAACTATGTCGACAGTATTGATACAGCGGAATTCATGTATGCAGGTATAGACGGTATGCTCGAAACCCTCGATCCCTATACGGTATTTCTTGATGAAAAAGAGTCTGTTGAGCTTGGGGAGCTGACCAGCGGCCAATACGCGGGAATAGGCGTCAGGATATCAGAAATTGCAGGTGAGGTCTATATCGTGTCGGTTTTCGAGGATACTCCGGCTTCAAACGCAGGTCTTCGTGTCGGCGACCGGATCGAGAGGGTGGACAGGCATGTCGTTAAGGGAAAAGAGCTGGATGAAGTGAAGAACCTCATAAAAGGTCCCGCCGGCAGCCAGGTCACTCTCACTGTCGGACGGTACGGGCAGAAGAAAGAAAGGCGGTTCAGGCTGGCACGTCGTGAAGTAAAGGTAAACAGCATACGCTATGCAGGGCTGTTTGGTAACGTCGGTTATTTCGATATGAACACTTTCGGCAACCGGAGTGCTGATGAGCTCAGCCGGGCAATCAATGAGATGCATGCTGCCGCAATGATCAGAAGCCGTTCGATGAATGCGGTGATTCTCGATCTGCGCAACAATCCCGGAGGGCTGCTTGATGTTGCTGTAGACGTTACCGGGCTTTTTGTCGACAAGGGCAGCCGCGTAGTTTCTACCATGGGTCGTGATTCTGAAAGTGAAATCCGTTATCAGACTCCCCGTGCCCCTGTTGCGGCAGGACTCCCTCTTGCCGTGTTGATCAATAGAAACAGTGCGTCGGCGTCCGAGATTGTCGCAGGCGCAATCCAGGAGCTTGATCGCGGTGTGATTATCGGGGACCGTTCGTTTGGAAAAGGATTTGTCCAGTCGGTTATCAGCCTTCCCTACGACTGTACATTGAAGCTGACTACCGCCAAATACTATACCCCTTCAGGCCGTCTGATACAGAAAGAGCACGACTGGACAGGAGGGGTGCGCAAGGTGCTTGAGCGGGAAGAGATGCAGGATGACAAAGAGATATTTTATACCAGGAACAGGCGAAAGGTTTACGGAGGAGGGGGGATTCTTCCCGATATCAGGGTTGACGGGTACTCGATGAGCGGCTACGAAGCAGCATTGCGCAAGGCGGGTATGCTTTTCCGCTATGCCAATAAATACAGGGCGTTAAACGATACCCTTCCCGGCAGTGGAATTGACAGAAAGGCGATGATGGCTGACTTTGAACGTTTTCTTGAAAGCGAAAAATTCAGCTATCAAACCGAGCCTGAGGTCCTGTTAGGGGAAGTGAAGCAATCGCTTCAGGACAAGCATGAAGGTTCTTCATCGAAGATGGATGCATTGGTTGTCTCGCTGGAAAACGAAATGAAACTTCTTGCCGGGAAGCAGAAATCAAGCGAATCGGAAACCATCGCGCGGGCTCTTGAACAGGAGATCATGCGTCACTTCGACGAGGACGCTGCCCGAAGGAGCGGCGTTGAGCGTGACCCTGTTGTTAAAAAAGCCCTTGCAATTCTGCAGGACTCCAGCAAGTACCGCAAAATTCTCAGGCCGTAGGGAAATCCTTCCCTTGGCGTTTCTCGAACCGTTTGATCTGTCGGTGGATGCCGAGAACGATCATCAGGTTGCTGATAGTCAGCAGGCTTTCCGCGCTGCCGTGGAGCAGGTCGTCATGCGATAGTGTCATGTAGCCCCGAATCTCCGTTGAAACATACATGAGAGAGACCGTCACGGTGATAAATACCAGCACAAACCAGAATCCGGCAACCGTCAGCCCGGAAAAAACGTCGGGGTCACGTTTCCTGATAATGAGAAGGCTGGCGAGAAAACCCAGGTAAACCACGCTGGATACCTGAAGGATTGCGTCGAAGATGTCTTCCCCCATGTAGGATTGGGGTCTTCCGGAAATAAGAAACAGTCCCGCGATTGCCATGAAGTTCGTGGTGCTCTGCCTTTTACTGGTTTTCAGAATACCGAGAGAGGCATAAAGCAGCGCGATGCTGCCCAACAGGTTTACGGTTTCCGAAAGATCAAGCAGTACCGGAACAGCGTCATCCTTGATGTGGTAGGCAAGTATAAACCAGCTCCCTATCCAGTGAGGGATCATAGACAGTCCGAACCGTTGCACATCTTTGCGGCCGATCAGTGTTCCATAGCGGTACATCATGAGTGAGGCGATTCCCCACTCGAGGGATGACGATATATGTATCAGCCAGTTAGGTAGCGATAAAAGCATTTATGAGCCTTTCACCAGGTGATAGATGTTTTTCATGAATATTTTCATCTGTATGCTCCAGGGGGCGGGCACCATTTTTTTGTAGAGGTAGGAGTCGAAGGTGATTCGTTGTACATCCCTGTCCTCACAGATCGCCACGAAGCTTTCCCTCAGGCGGTCGCTTTTGTAGTAAACAAACTGAAGAGCCTGCAGACCGAAGAAGATAGGGGCGTAAAGCTTCCTGAAGTTTTTTTCGTAGCTTTTCAGCGGCTTGTTGTTGCGTATCCGCTCGATCATGGCATGGGCGCCAAGTTTTCCCGAACGCATGGCAAAGAAAATCCCTTCGCCGTTTGCCGGAGTGACAAGTCCGGCGGCATCGCCTGTCAGGATCGCCTTCTCCTGGGTAAAGGATGTGCGCGGCTTCATTGGTATCTTTGCTGCTTCATCGAGATAAGGTTTTTCCGTAATACCGATTTTCTGTACGAAGCGATGCTGCAGCTCCTTGAGATTATGTTTTCGGAACTCTGTTCCTGTGCCGATGGCGATATGGTCTGTTTTCGGAAATATCCAGCCATAGAAATCCGGCGATACATCACCGTCGAACCAGATCTCGACCAGCTCCTCATAGGGTTTCAGCGTGTCGCAACAGTGAAAGCGCTGTTGCATGGCGATAACCTGCAGCTCGTTCGGCGGGAATCCAAGTTCCTCGGCTGTTTTGGAGTTTGCGCCGTCAGCCCCTATGATGAACGATGCCTTGACAGGCGGCAGTCCTTTTGAAAGTTGTATACTGAAGCCGTCTCCATCCTTTTTGATTTCCCTGACAAGCGCTTCTATAATTTCCGTACTGTGTCTTTTGGCGCGGTCGCGCAGGTAGCTGTCGAAACGCTCGCGCCGTACCATGCCTACATAACCATTAGGCATTTCCATGAAAATCATTCTCCCTCCCGGTGAGCGTACGCTCATTTTCGAGAGTTTTTTCTCCACCAGTGCATCGGGGATGTTGAACTCTTCGATCAGGCCGAGCGGGATGGCCCCGCCGCACGGCTTGACATTTTCAAGGTTCCTCTCGATGAGCACCGTCGAGATTCCTGCTTTTGCCAGTTCGGCAGCAGCAACTGCGCCGGAAGGGCCGCCGCCTATGACCGCAACATCGTAACGCATGGTTGTAAGTGTTGTTTAAGCGAGTTTCTCACCAAGAAATTTCTTTACTGCAGAGAGTTCTATCCTTTCCTGCTGCGCTGTGTCACGGTAACGTACTGTCACGGTGTTGTCCTCCAGCGAATCGTGATCGACCGTGAAGCAGAACGGTGTGCCGATTTCGTCCTGGCGTCGGTAACGCTTGCCGATCGAGCCGGCGTCATCGTACTGTACAAGAACATCTTCGGCAAGTTCGTCCCGGAGCTTTCCCGCTTTTTCTCCCATCTCCCCTTTTTTCATCAGAGGCAGTATCGCCGCCTTGACAGGTGCGATTTTCGGTGAGAACTTCATCATCGCACGCTGTTCTCCGTCTATCACATCCTCGGTATACGCGTCGCAAAGGAGTGCGAGGAACAGCCTGTCGCATCCGGCGGAGGTTTCCACCACATAGGGAATATAGCGCTCGTTTGTTGCCTGGTCGATATATTCCATGTTCTTGCCGGAGTACTCCTGATGCTGTTTCAGGTCGAAATCGGTTCGTGAGTGGATTCCCTCGATCTCCTCGATGCCGAACGGGAACGTGAACTTGATATCGTAGGCAAGGTCGGCGTAATGGGCAAGTTTATCGTGCTTGTACCAGTGCAGCTTTTCGGGACTGATGCCAAGGCGGTCGGTGTACCAGTTAAAGCGTTCCTCGCGCCATGCCTCGAAACTATCCTCCTGGGTTCCGGGTTTCACGAAATACTGCATCTCCATCTGTTCGAACTCAACCATGCGGAAGATGAAGTTGCCCTTCACGATCTC
>JAKSCY010000421.1 GCA_022360355.1 Chlorobiales bacterium | reverse complement strand
GGTTGGGCGGCTGGCCCGGGCCCTGGTTCCAATCCACTCTAGAAACCTCACTTTCCAGGTTGACTATTTATGAATTTCAACATACCCGTTAACTCCCTACCGGGCAAGGGAAAAGGACTTCCGGCAAGGCTCGGGGAGCCGGAATTCAGGGGTCTTTCAGGCTTCCCATCCGGCCCTTGACAATGTATGTGCGTTCAGTTACAAGAGGCTTGGTGTCTTGAAGGCGGGTCCTTGAGGGGGCCCGCCTTGACACGATTTACTTATATTTTAGGCCAGCTTGGGTGGATCGGGGGGACCGGGCAAGCCCGGACCTAAGATCCGGCGGGTCGGCCTTGCAGGGGAGCCTATCCCAGGGGGACCCATGAACCTTTATCTGCGTCGGACAGTCCGGCTGGCCGATCCCCGGCCGGAACCGACGGCCGCCGACCTGTCCCTTCCCGAACGCCTTTTCATCCCGCTCAGACAGCATTCCGGTCCGGCCGCCGAGGCCATTGTCGAGCCCGACCAGGTGGTGTCCGAAGGCGAGTTGATCGGCCGGCCCGACCCGGAGGAGTTCGAATCGGCCCCGGTCCACGCCCCCTGTCCGGGCAAGGTGGTCCGTCTGGTCAACAAGCCCCTCATCGGGGGGCAGACCGGGCCGTGCGTCGAGCTGGAGCCCACCGGCCCGCCCTCGGAGGTGCCGGGGGAGCTGCCCCAAAGCCACCACGAGCCCGACCCGGGGCAGATATTCGGCCGGTTGGCCGCGGCCGGAGTGGTGGCCAGCGGAATCCAGGCCCTGCCGGTGATCAGGGACATGACCCCCTATGACCAGGATCGCTTTCTGGACCGCCCGGAAGGGACCGAGGTCAAGTCCATCTACACCCTCATCGTCTCCGGGGTGGACCGGGAGCCGGGGTTGGCCCACCAGCGCCATCTGGCCCAGGCCAACCACCCCGCCCTGAGCCGCGGAATCAACGCCATCCACACCCTCTCCGGAGCGGCCAAGACCGTGGTCGTGGGCGACAGCCGGGGCGGGGAGGCCCGGTCCCTGGCCGGTCTTTTGGACCACGGCCTCCGGTCGGCCATGACCGTGGACGGCGGCCTCTACCCCAACGGGCTCAAGCCGGTCCTGATCAAGACCGTCACCGGCGACGAGACCCCCCTCCCTCTGGGCGACCCCCGGGAGGTGGGGGCCTTCTTCGTCCGCTTGGAGACGGCCTATTGGGTAGGTCTGGCCGTGGCCTTGGGCCGGCCCCAGACCGGAAAGTGGATCACCGTCACCAGCCCCGACGGCCGCTGTCGGGTCATGTGCGTCATGCTGGGAACCCCGGTGGGCCATATCCTGGAGAACCTGGGGGTCAGCCCGGCCCAGGGGGGCAAGGTCATCATCGGGGGGATGCTCTCCGGCTACACCATCTACGACCTTCAGACCCCTATCACCAAACAGATGGGCGGGGTGGTGGTCCTGGATCCGGACCAGGTGGTCCGGTTCGAGCCCCAGCCCTGCATCGGCTGCGGGCTCTGCGCCCGGGTCTGCCCCACCCGGTTGGTCCCGGGGATGCTCTCCAAATACTGCGAGTACGGCCGTTTCGAGGCGGCCGAGGAGAGCAACCTGGCCCACTGCATCGAGTGCGGCCTGTGCGCCTATGTCTGTCCGGCCAAAAGGCCCATGGTTCACTACTTCAGACACGCCAAAGAAGAGCTCTTGGCTGGGAGGACGGCACAATGAAACTGGTAGTCTCACTCCCTCCCCACGCCCTGGCCAAGCACTCGCTCAAGTCCTTTCACCTGACCTGGCTGGGAGCGATGATCCCGGCCGCCGCGGCCGGGGTGTACTTCTACGGACTCACGGCCCTTCTGGTCCTGGCCCTGACCACCCTGACCGCCATCCTGACCGAGGGTCTGATCAGCCGTATAATCAACAAACCCTCCACCTTGGGCGACGCCCACGCCGCCCTGTTGGGGCTGACCCTGGGGTTGACCCTGAGCCCGATCATCCCCTGGTGGACGGCCGTGATCGCCTCCTTGATCATGATCATCCTGGCCAAGGCCTTCTTCGGCGGCCTGGCCTTCTACCCCTTCCATCCG
>JAKSCY010000735.1 GCA_022360355.1 Chlorobiales bacterium | reverse complement strand
GTGGTCATATCCATGCAAAACCGGCTGATCCATGAGTGTTTTTCTCTATTGGACAGCTTTTTTCCCCGAACTATTTTTCTGGTCACTTCATAGAGTTTGACACACATCCGGAACTCATAGCCTGTCAGTGAGAGCGGATCAGCCCATGCCCCTTTGCTCTGCTCCACCGCATCCTTGCCTGACTCCTGCAAAAGCACAAGGTCGCCATGCTTCGGGAGGCTTGGATAAATAGGGAGCATTGCTGCCCAGCCTTCCCTCACCATTAATAGATTGAATGTTGCCCGATCTATTGCGGACAAGCCGGCACGCTCTTCAGCATTATAATTTGGCGCCAAATACACGAGCAACCTGCCATACTGATCAAATGGCTTATCGGCTGCGCGAAGATAGACGTTGCGTTTCCGGGAGCTGCCCGGCTTGCTCAGTTTTTCCTCCATCAGATTGCGGAATACTTCTGTTGCTTTCGCTCCCTGCTTCCCCTGCAAAGTCCCGGCTTTTCCTGTGGATAGCTTGGGTTGCAGCAATATTGAAAGGTCCTCGTTGATCGGTGCAACTCCCTCGCGCATCCATTCTGCCAGTTGAGCCAGATTCTCGTCCTGATTTGACGGTTTTGCTCTGCCGGGGTAGTGTACTTCCGGTGTGTCGATGCTTAACATGCGGATCGACATGGAGACATATGGTGTGTCGCCATCAGTGGCTCTCAGGTACTGTTTTTTACCAAGTGTGTCTAACTCAAAGCCTTTGGGGTCCCAGAATATTCCAACCTTTTTCATGTTCGCCCTCCCTGTTGTTTCTTACACTTGTTGATAAGCGAATGCTATTTTGTGGCCTGCAAAATACAACATACTTCATGGTCGACACTCATCTTGTTCCGGTAAAGGGCTCTGGAGCGTGTTTCAGGATATTCTGGTGTGCTGCATGTACCATTTTCCTGATCCGTCAGAGCGTTGGTCGTACCGCACACATGCAAGCTGCTTGAAATTCATGAACAGACAGGAGCACAGATTTTCAGCCTGCGAAGAATCATTGGTGCTTAATCAACTTTCAGTTCGTGCAGTACGTTCAGGTTCTGATCTTTTACAGTCAGTAATGTGTCGTTGATTTCAATTATCCCGCAGGAATAGTGCGGCGGTTCGGAACGTTTGAGAAACGGGGCCATGGTCAGGAAGTGCATGCCGTAACGCTCGACGTACGCTCCACGGTGCAAATGTCCCGTGATACAGGCGATGATATTGCTGTAGCGGCGGAGCACATCGATAATCTCGTTGTGATTCCACAGGAGGCCGTGCGGTTTGTCGGAGGTCTCCTTCAGCAGCGGGAAGTGGCAGAATATGATCGCCGCTTCTCCCGATTGCATTGCCTCATCGAGCTGTTGTACAAGCCAGTTAATCTGGGTTTCCCCGATAGCCCCGGAGTAGAGGTTTGCCCAGGGATCGTGCATTAACAGGTTTTTTCTCGACCGGTCGGGATCGGATTTCGGGTTCGTTTCGGGATTGATATCCATGCCGTGCAGCACGATGAACCGTATGCCGTTGTTATCGAACGTGTAGTAGGGCGACGCGAGCCCGGTTTCCTTCAGGTATAGATCAAGAGAAACACCGAGGCAATGGTTGCCGGCAACATGATACAGCGTGCCGGGATAGTCCCGGAGAACGGCTGTTACCCCGGCGAGATTCTGTTCCGCTTCGGGGCCTTTGCCGTCGATAAGGTCGCCGAGCTGAACAACGAAATCCACATTGTTTTTCTTCCAGAAATCGAAACAGGCATGAAGGCCGGTAGTTTCCTCGGAACGGTCGCCGTTACCAAAGTGGACATCGGTCAGTATGCCGAATCGCAGGGTACCGTTTGCTGTGTTCTTTTTGCTCGATTTCCGAGTCATGTTGTTTGTCTGTCGTGAATTGTTGATGGTGAATCGTGGTTGGTTTCTGGAATCAGTTCGTGAATTCAGACAGGTATTTTTCTATGAAATCGTCGATGTCTCCATCGAGGACGGTTTCTATATCGTGCCGCTCATGGTTTGTCCTGTGGTCCTTGATCCTCCGGTCGTCCATGACATAGCTTCGTATCTGACTGCCCCATTCGATTTTTTTCTTCTTGCCTTCAACTTCCTGTTTCCTTGCCTCTTCTTCGTCGCGCTGTTTCTGATAGAGCTGAGCCCGAAGCATTTTCATGGCGCGCTCACGGTTCTGGAACTGTGAACGTTCCTGCTGGCAGGAGACAACGATGCCTGAAGGTATGTGCTTGATGCGTACTGCGGTTTCAACTTTGTTGACATTTTGTCCGCCCTTGCCACCGCTTCGGAATGTAGAAAGTTCGAGGTCTTCCTTGCGGATGTCGATTTCGGCATCAGGCGGTGCTTCCGGGTAGGTAAAAACACTGGCAAACGAGGTGTGGCGGCGGGCATTCGAGTCGAATGGCGAGACTCTCACCAGACGGTGCACACCATTCTCGGCTTTCAGGTAGCCGTAAGCATAGGACCCCTGAATATCGAGTGTCGCGGTTTTGATTCCTGCACCTTCGCCTTCCTGATAGTCGTCGGTAAACACCTTGAACCCTTTCCGTTCGGCCCATCGCATGTACATGCGGTAAAGCATTTCCGCCCAGTCCTGTGCTTCGGTCCCGCCTGCTCCGGCATGTATGGTGATCAATGCGTTGCCAGAATCATCCTTGCCGGAGAGCATGTTCCTGAACTCGATAGCTGTTATTTCCTGCTCTACTGCGCTGATGCGCGCATCAATCTCCTCGGCAAGCGACTCCTCTCCGAGTTCTTCGGCGATTTCCAGCTCCTCTTTCAGGTCGCCGCTATCTTTTTCAATCTTTTGAAATCCTTCAGTCCAGACTTTGTGCTCGTTGATTTCTTTCAGGATCTTGTGAGCTTCCTGCTGATTGTCCCAGAAGTTTTCTTCTGCCGTGATCTGTTCGAACTCGCCTATCTTTTTCAAACGTTCATCGACGTCAAAGATACCCCCGTAACTGTTCAATGCGATGATGTATTTCGTGCAAGCGTTCTTTTTCTGCTTCAAACATGGTTATCTCCCGATTATGACAGAGGTCTTCTGTGATGAATAGATAAATATTGGAGTGTAATAGTGAGCAAAAGTTCCGTTTTTCAGGTTCTTAACGGTAGAACCAAAAAATCGTTTTTTTCGCATAATGCAAATGCAACTTTTCCCTATTTTGCATCAGGTTTAAACCGACATACCATTATACATATGAATCATACATTTTACCAGCGCAAGCCTAGAAATAGTGAACGCAAATTCGACGGCAGGCGACGTGTCATTATCGAGGGGGTTACGCCTGAGATTGATGACGGGCGTTATCCTGCTAAAAGAGCTGCGGGAGAAACAGTTGTGGTCGGGGCGGATATTTTTACCGATGGGGCTGATTGTGTTACTGCAGAGCTTTGTTTCCGCCCCAGGTCAGGACGTGCCTGGAAACGTGTTCCCATGAATCAGCTGCAGAATGATCGTTGGGAGGGGGAGTTTACTGTTGGTGAACCTGGTGGTTACGAGTTTACCGTCGAAGCCTGGGTTGACCATTTTGAAACGTGGCGAAGAGGTCTGAAGAAGAAAATCGACGCAGGTCAGGAGGTTTCCCTGGAACTTCGCATGGGTGCAGGGATGGTTGAAAAAGCTGCTTCGCGCGCATCGAAAAAGGATGCCGGGAGATTGATGGAGCTGGCATCGGTGATGACAAGGGGTGAAGCAGGAGTTGCGGAAACGGCGGCACAATCCGGCGAACTCAGTGAGTTGATGCGCCGCTATCCGGACAAAGAGTTTGCCATTCAGTACGGCAGGGTACTTGAAGTCAGGGTTGACCAGAAAAAGGCGGTATTCAGTACGTGGTACGAGCTTTTTCCGCGCTCGTGGGCCGAAAAACCGGGCAGGCATGGGACCTTCCGGGAGTCAAAACGCCTGCTCCCGTTGATCGCCCGGATGGGTTTTGATGTCGTCTACCTGCCTCCGGTTCATCCTATAGGTACGACAAAACGCAAGGGGCGGAACAACTCTCTCATTGCCGGGCCTGATGATCCGGGGAGCTGCTGGGCAATCGGAAGTGTTGATGGCGGGCACAAGTCAGTTCACCCTGAACTGGGCACCATAAAGGATTTCGAGGAGTTTGTCCGGGAAGCCGGCAAACATGGCATTTCCATTGCGCTTGATATTGCGTTCCAGTGCTCACCCGACCATCCGTATGTAAAAGAGCATCCCCAGTGGTTCAAATGGCGTCCCGACGGTACGGTGCAGTTCGCGGAAAATCCGCCGAAAAAATATGAGGATATTCTGCCTCTTGATTTCGAGACCGAGGACTGGGAAAATCTCTGGATCGAGCTGAAAAGCGTCATGCTGTTCTGGATGAAAAAAGGGGTAAGAATATTCAGGGTGGACAACCCGCACACCAAGGCGTTTCTTTTCTGGGACTGGGCGATCGGCGAGATACAGAAGGAGTATCCCGATGCTGTGTTTCTGGCAGAGGCGTTCACGCGTCCAAAGGTTATGGCGAGGCTTGCAAAAGGCGGTTTCAACCAGTCCTATACCTACTTTACCTGGCGAAATACCAAAGCGGATCTTCAGGAGTACCTTACGGAGCTGACCACAACGGAAGTCAAAGAGTACATGAGGCCGAACTTCTGGCCGAACACGCCGGACATTCTGCATGAAGAGTTGCAGACAGGTCGGCGTTCGACTTTTATTACCCGTATGGTGCTTGCGGCAACCCTGTCGTCGAATTACGGGATGTACGGCCCGGCATACGAGCTGTGCGAGCACGTTCCAGTCAGGCAGGGCAAGGAGGAGTACCTCGACTCGGAAAAGTACGAGATCAAACAGTGGGATATGGACAGGTCGGGTAATATCCGTGCAGAGATTACAGCGGTAAACCGTATCCGGAGAGAGAACCCTGCCTTGCAGCAAACTGCCAATATAGAGTTTCTCAGGGTCGACGCCGGTGAAGGGCGTGAACATGATATGCTGATGGGTTACGTGAAACGTTCTGCGGATGACAGTAATATCATACTGACGGTTGTCAATCTCGATCCGCAGAGCACGCATGCCGGATGGCTGCGTTTTCCTCTCGAAAAATTCGAACTTCCTCATACCCATCATTTCAGGGTTGAGGATCTTCTGAGCAGCAGGACTTACGAGTGGGATGGTGAATGGAACTATATTGAACTGAACCCCGATCACATGCCGGTGCATATCTTTAAAGTTAACCTGCATCCATAACGATATCTGCCTATCATTATAAGTAAGCTTTATGCCACGAGGATCTGCAACTTACCAGCCTGAGCCGCTCTGGTACAAGGACGCCATCATCTATGAGGCTCATGTCAAGACTTTTTATGACAGCGACAATGATGGTATCGGTGATTTTGAGGGGCTGCGCCGGAAATTGCCCTACCTGGAAAGTCTTGGAATAACAGCTATCTGGCTGCTGCCTTTTTATCCTTCGCCTCTGAAAGATGACGGTTACGATATTGCCGATTACATGGATGTGAACCCGGATTACGGGACCATCGATGATTTCAGGGCGTTTCTCGATGATGCACATAAGCTCGGTCTCAAGGTCATTACCGAGCTGGTGATCAACCATACGTCCGACCAGCATGCATGGTTTCAGCGCGCGCGAAGGGCCGAGCCTGGTTCAGTCGAGAGGAATTACTATGTGTGGAGCAAAGATCCTGAGAAATATGCCGATGCCAGGATAATTTTTCAGGATTTCGAGGCTTCGAACTGGAGTTACGATTCTGTTGCGGGCGAATATTACTGGCATCGTTTCTATCACCATCAGCCGGATTTGAACTTCGAAAATCCGGCGGTTGAGAAAGCGATCTATAAAGTGCTTGACTACTGGCTGGAGATGGGGGTAGACGGCCTTCGCCTCGATGCCGTGCCGTACCTCTACGAAGAGGAAGGCACAAGCTGCGAGAATCTGCAGCGTACCCACGAGTTTCTCAAAAAGTTGCGCAGACACGTCGACCGGAAATTCCCTAACCGCATGTTGCTTGCCGAAGCGAACCAGTGGCCTGAAGACGCTGCGGAATATTTCGGTGACGGTGACGAGTGCCATATGAATTTTCATTTTCCACTTATGCCGAGAATGTTCATGGCTCTTGAGATGGAGGATCGCTTTCCCGTTATCGATATCCTTGAACAGACTCCGGAAATTCCCGAAAACAGCCAGTGGGCGTCATTTCTTCGCAACCATGATGAACTGACCCTCGAAATGGTGACCGATGAAGAGCGTGATTATATGCGTCGTGTCTATGCCAACGACCCGAGAGCAAGGATCAACCTCGGGATACGCAGGCGCCTTGCTCCGCTGATGTCGAACAGCCGCCAAAAGATCGAGTTGATGAACATTATGCTGCTTTCCCTTCCCGGTACCCCGGTGCTTTACTACGGGGACGAAATCGGCATGGGCGATAACTATTATCTCGGTGACCGGGACGGTGTCAGAACTCCTATGCAGTGGAACGGCGACAGGAACGCCGGTTTTTCACGGTCAAATCCGCAACAGCTTTTGCTTCCGGTGATCATCGACCCGGAATACCACTACGAGGCGGTCAATGTCGAGGTTCAGGAGAGTAATACCAACTCACTGCTCTGGTGGATGCGCCATGTGCTGGTGACAGCCCGCCGTTACAAGGCGTTCAGCAGGGGGGATATCACTTTTTTGCATACAGACAACCCGCAGGCGCTGATTTTTACCAGGAAATACGAGGATGAAACCATGCTCTGTATTATTAACCTGTCCAAAAGCCCGCAGGCGGTAAGTGTCGATCTTTCAGAGTACGACGGATTCATTCCCGAGGAGGTCTTCAGCCTCAGCCATTTTCCGCGTATCAGGTCAGCTTCCTATACCGTTACCCTCGGTTCTTACGGATACTTCTGGTTCAGGCTTATAAACAGCCATGAGGAAATCGAAGATCGCCCTTATCTCGAGCATACGTTTGCAAAAGTCTCTGACTGGCAGGATCTGTTCGGTGGGAAATACCTCGAACGCCTTGAAACCCGCATTTTGCCGAAGTATGTCCGTAACTGCCGATGGTTCGGCGGCAAGGCTCGCAAGATCGTCAGGGTTTCGATAAAAGAAAACATCGAGGTCAAGGACCATGCTGCCATGCGGTATCTGATTGTCGAAGTACGTTACCCCAGCGGTTCGGATGAGCTCTATCAGCTTCCGGTATCGTACGTTCCTGCTGAACAGATAGATGCCGAAGATGAACACTTTTCAAAACGGGTTATAGTAAAGGTAAAAGTTGGGGACAGCGAGGGCTATTTGTGCGATGCAGCCTGGCAAAAGGATTTCCAGAAGGTGTTGCTTGATATGATTGCCGGGCAGTCCGACCTGAAAGGCAAGGACGGAAAAATATCATCCCTGCGCGGAGCAAGGCTTGATGATTTTCTTGATGGAACGCCGGTTGACGAAATCGATTCCTCATTGTTCGGGGCTGAACAGAGCAATACCTCTATCATGTATGATGATTCGCTCTGTTTGAAGCTCTACAGGAAGGTCTCTTCGGGAATTTCTCCTGAAGTTGAGATCTGCCGCGTATTGACCGAGAACACAAAATTCAAGAGTGTGCCGTTTTATCTCGGTACGCTGAACTATACCAGAAGCCGCAAAGATCAGGTTTCTCTCGCGGTGCTCCAGAACTATGTGCCGAATCAGGGAGATGCCTGGAAGGTTACTCTGAACTTTGTTCATCGTTACTATGAAGATGTGCTTGCAAAGCAGCGCCAGGGTGAAATGATTCCGGAGCTGCCTCTTCTTGCAGCAGGGAAGGCTCCTATGCCTGATATCATCCATGAGCTTATTGGGGAGGTATATCTTGAAATGGTTGAGAAACTTGCTGAAAGAACAGCAGGTATGCACAAAGCCCTTGCCTCGAAAAAGCTGGGGGATGATTTTGTGCCGGAACCCTTTACAACCCTCTACCAGCGTTCAATCTATCAGTCCATGCGCGAGCAGGTGAAACGGGGAATGGTGATGCTGAAACAGCAGAAGAAGAAAATTGCCGTTGAGTATCAGGATCTTGCAGAGGAGATTCTCGACAGCGAGCATGCCATCCTTCAGCAGCTTGCACATATAAAGCAGGGAAAAATAGAAGGCGGAAAGATCAGGATTCATGGAGATTACCATCTGGGGCAGGTTCTCTTCACCGGAAAGGATTTCATCATCATCGATTTCGAGGGAGAACCAGCACGCTCTCTCAGTGAACGCAGGCTGAAACGTTCGGTTTTCAGAGATCTCGCGGGTATGACGCGTTCATTCCATTACGCAGCCTTCAGTGTGCTTGTCAATGACAAGTCTATCAGGCCGGAAGATATCGAGCATCTCGAACCGTGGGCGGAACTGTGGAGTTTTTATGTAGGTCAGCATTTCTATGAAGTATACGCCAGGCAAATCAAAGGCCGTGGACTTGTTCCCAAAGATCCTGAGCAGCAGGTTCTTCTGCTTCGTGCATATCTTATGGACAAGGCGATTTATGAATTGAACTACGAACTGAACAACCGCCCTGAGTGGGTCGGTATTGCCCTGAAGGGGTTACGCAGGCTGCTTGAGTCGTGATATGCCGAAAATTTGTTCCACGGCCTGATTATTTCTTCGTTGGTCCAGCCTGTCGGGGCACTCCGGTTTCTGCGCTCTTTGTTCGCCTTGTTCTTGAGCCGCCCGCAAGATAGGAGTATTTCACTGGGGGCATGACGTACCGGGAAGCTTCTCTGAGACTGGAAAAATATGGCGAATGCCGGTTGCACACGTTCCATCAGGCATTGACTTCGCGGTGAATGAGGAAGGTATACATTGCATGGGGAACAACGTGACCGGTTTTACAGGTCAAGACGGTTTTCCAGGAAGTCCTCGGAATCTGCATCACTGATATCCTTGCGCCCCAACTCGTAATCATCGGTTTTTTTGCGCAGAATGATTGTGCCCTGGTTATCGACAGCGTAATAATAGACGGTATCGTCGTCTATCTGAAACTGCTTTTTGATCTCTGAAAATTTTGCTGACTGCATGAGTTCTCCTTCGACAGTTGTGTCGTTGACTGTGTTTAATAACAGGGAATAGTATGCTTTCACCCTATAAATGTAGGGAGTATTTTTTTGAATCCGAAAGCCCGCTCATGGTTTAATGGGTATCTCTGTTCATTTCTGCCGGGACAGATCTGCATCCCGTTGCTGTTGTTGCACCGGACGCTGTTGAGCCGGGGCATTACAAGAAACCTGATAGCCAGCCCCGGTTTGATGGGCTGAATGTTGGTGTAACAGCGCTTCGGTTTCAAAAGGAAAGCAAGGGGTCTCTTTCGGGGAGGGGGATTGTTTTGGGCCGGGTAAGTTGTTATCATAAAGATTACAGGGTGCCCCGAAAAACGATACTATACCTGCCATGGATTCGACAAATGGTGAAATTAAGCGGCTGAGGCAGTATTTGCAGGAGCGTAGCGATGTTTCTTTTGCAATGGTTTTTGGCTCGTTTGCAAAAGGTAAGGAACGCAAAGACAGTGATCTGGATGTTGCGATTTTTTTTCATGAAGATACTGTCCCGGAGGGTTTTGATGTCCTTATGCTTGAACAGAAGCTGTCTGATGTTGCCGGAAGGGAGGTGGATCTTGCGGTTTTGAATTCGGCTGGCGTTTTTTTGCGTCATCAGATTCAAAATTGTCATAGCATGCTGTTTCTTCATGATCGCATTGCCTATTGCAGGTATCGTGAGAAAACAATGCGGGATTACGACGAATACCGGTATGTATCAGGAATGAAAACCGATGCCAGATAAAGCTATTGTTGAAAAAAAACTTGCCCGGATTCAGGAATATCTGCGTGAGTTACGCCAGACATCCTTCGAGAATCTGAAGGATTATCAAAACGATGTTGTCCGAAAACGTTTTGTAGAGCGAAACATCGAATTGTGTATCGAGGCCATGGTCGATATTTGCAGGCACCTCATCAGTTCACTCGATTTACAGGAGCCTGAAACGTACGCTGACTGCTTCAGGATTCTTGCAAGAGGGTCTGTTATTCCAGAGGACAAACAGGACATCTTTGCTGCAATGGCAAGATTTCGGAACCGGCTGATTCATCTGTATCACGATGTTGATGATGCCATTACCTACGATATTTACAGGAACAGGTTGTCTGATTTTGACGATTTTGCAGAGGTTATCAGTGCATACCTGAACAGGAACAACTGATCAACACTACCCCTTCTTTTTTACCTGCTCCCACAACGCATCGAGTTCTTCGGCGGTATGTTCCTGCCAGCTTCTGCCTGATTTGCTGACCAGTTCCTCCACAGCCATGAAACGCTTCATGAACTTGTTTGTGGACTTGCGGAGCGAGTCTTCGGGATTTGCACCGATGAAACGGCTGTAGTTGACGATGGTGAAGAGAATATCCCCGAATTCCGTCTCTTTTTCCTCTTTTGAAGATGCTTGC
>JAKSCY010000093.1 GCA_022360355.1 Chlorobiales bacterium | reverse complement strand
CAGGCGTCTCCTACAGGGGAGCATGGCGCTCGAATGACTGTTCCTTTTTATTTTATATTTATTTTGTCTAAATAAATATAAGATTTACATTGACTGTTGTTTACTCATGTTTTTTTCTTCGTTGTTGTGTTCTTTCAGCCCCTTGGCGAGAACGCCAAGGGGCTTTTTTACATTGTGTTGCCGTCAGTTACACGTTGGGCAATGATGCGGCTCTTTATCAGTTTTCTCTTCCTCCCGACAGGTGGGGGGAAATCACATGATAAATGCATTATAAATGACAGAATGAGATATGGCTCAAAAAATCAAGATCAAGACAGGCACTATTGAGGAAACCCTTTTACTGCCTTTATGGGGCAGGGCATATGAAACACAAAAAAACAACCCGCGGTTGATCGACGAACGTGCGGTGGAGATTATCCAACGAATTGATTATGATTTTTCGGATATCGAAAAAACCCAGGCCATGTCTCAGCATGGCTGGGTCGCACGCAGTCTGCATACGGACAGAGTGGCCCTTGAGTTTATCAAAAAACATCCCAAAGCTTCGATTGTCAATATCGGCTGCGGGATGGACACCACCTTCAGCCGTATTGATAACGGTACAATCATGTTTTATGAACTTGACCTGCCGGATGTGATTGAGCTAAGAAAGAACTTCTATGAAGACAGCGACAGGCACAAAAGTATTGCTTCCTCATTTTTGGATACTGCATGGTTTGAGGAAATAGAGGTTCGGGATGGTTTGCTGTTTCTGGCCGGGGGTGTGTTCATGTATTTCAATGAAGAACAGATCAAAACATTTTTCATGAAAGCGGCAGATTATTTCAACGAATGTGATTTTTTCTTCGATGCACTCTCGCCTATGGGAATGAAGATTGCTAAAAAGCAGGTATTGAAAAAAGGCGGCATGGGGATGTCCATGGATGGCGGATGGGGACTGAAGCCGGTAGCGTCCCTCGAAAAGTGGGATAAGAGGATCAGGGTGATAAGTGCAATCCCCATGTCAAAGGGAATGAAAAAAGGGGTTGCGCTGCAATTTAAAATCATGGGAGCCATTACGGATATGCTGGGTGTGTGCTCGATGGTGCATATGAGAATCGGATCTTCCCGTTAGTTATTGTCTTTCAAACAACAGGGCAGTTGATGTGCCCAT
>JAKSCY010000336.1 GCA_022360355.1 Chlorobiales bacterium | reverse complement strand
GGTATAACCCTTTCAGGGTAAACCATTTGTGGTGATTCGATTCCCGGGGTGGCATTCCTCCTTCGTCGGAATTTACCCTGGGCTTGATCTATAATTCCCTTTCAGGGAATATTCGAATTTGCCTTTCGAGACTTTAGAACCATATACATGACTATCCGCCGTTTTTTCAACTACTTGCTACCGTTATCAGCGGGCAGGAAACAAAAGTTTAGAACTAGTCATTTTTCTAACCATAACAACAAAATGCAACTGACCATCACCATGTTCAGCAACAGTGAATTAGCGCGTATGCCGCAATGAGGACTCCCCATGAATTGATTGTGCGTTGTCGCAGCTACTCAGTAATCAGGAAAAATCTGTTATTATCAATAAACTGCAAAATATTGTATAATATACGGTTGTAGGCTTCGGGGAGGCACCATGCATACAAACCATCACTCCTGAAATCCAAAAGCAGGGAAAATATATGACAGTAGAGATGGGGAAAAAATATGATGTGCGGGCAGGTGGAAAAACCTTCAGTAATCTGTCTGCGGGAGTAATCGTCAATAACATAAAAAACGGAAAACTCAAACCTGAACATGAAATAGCGCATGCCGGATCGGAAAACTGGGCAAAACTGAAAGATGTGCCGCAGTTGCAACAGTTCTTTGTTGACACCGGTGTTATCAGTGCTGCCGAGGTATCTTCTCAAAAAACACGTTTCGATATTAAGCAGGGCGATGCTATCAGCGAAGGTCATTTACGAAGCGCAATAATCGAGATGATTCGCAAGGGTGAGTTGAAAGAGGCGGATTACGTCCGCTCCGGCGGGAATGAATGGAAAATGGCCGGCGATATGGAAGAGCTGGAGAGATACTTCGAGATTCGCCGCAAGAAGGTCGCTACCCAGGGATTTCGCGCTGCACCAGAAGACACCGGAAAGCCTTTTTACCTCGACTTCGCTGCGCCGTTTAAATATTTCGCAAACCTCGCATTTTTTGCCAATATTTTGGCGGTTCTGATAGCATTCGGGATCGCCCGGTTTGTTGTCATACCTCTTATTGCCGGACCTATTGTTATTCTTACGAGCTTTTACATCTATGCCTACTATTTCAGGGTCGTTTTCACCGCATCGGAAGGTGGAAAAAAATTCCCTGAATTCCCGGATATAGCAGATCTTTTCGGCGAGTTGGTCCGTCCGTCCGTCCAATTCTTCTTTTCAAGACTCTTTGCTTTTTTGCCGTTGCTCGCCTATATCAGCACGGTTCGCTTCAAAGGGGCCGAGTTCATGTTACAGGTCCCGTATCTCTGGTCGATACTGTCTGCGCCATGGAATGTATTCGTCCAGAGATTTCCGAAATTCGGTACTATCAACATCGGTGAGTTTTTGGGCGCACCTGAAGGAGTGGAAGAGTTTCTTGGCGATTTCCAGCTCACCATCGCCCAGGGAACGCAAATGTTCACCTGGGATATCTTCGTCTGGCTTCTGTTCATCGTCGCCCTCGTCTATTTCCCGATTGCCGTCATGCGCCAGGCTGCCTACGGACAGTTCCTGCCCACATTTAATTTCCCGGCTATCATCATTTCCATCGGGCGCGCTGCTCCGCAGTTCTTTGCGCTGGTGGTCATCTATGCGCTCATCGATCTCGCCAGTCTGGGGATACTCTTCGGATTCAGCGCGTTGCTGCAACTACCATTTGTGAACAGTCTGGTGTCTGAAGTTGCTTCGTCATCAATGCATGCGATGATGATGGTGCCGATAATCTTTTCCCTCATTGTCGATGGGGTGGTCATGATCGCTACCTTCATGCAGATGTATTTCATCGGCCGCTTCCTCTACCAGAATGTCGTCAAAATGGG
>JAKSCY010000741.1 GCA_022360355.1 Chlorobiales bacterium | reverse complement strand
TCATATATTCCTCCGGTTGCGCTTCTTCGCCTTCCTTGATCTCGAACCCGATTGAAGCCTTTCAAACGGCTTCTGAAAATATGATGTCGTAGTGGAGCTGAATCAGGGTCAAGTCGTAGGGCGGGTTAGCGAAGCGTAACCCGCCTTTCGCGTCCCCCTGTCCTAGGCCCCCTCTTGGCTCTGACCTAGGCCTTACCCGTCTTTGCGAGGAGCCCAAAGGCGACGCGGCAATCTGGTCCAATGGTCCTCCCGGCTCCGGGTTCTCCCAGGCACCCCATCTATGCCAGGCCTAAAGCTAACCTAAGCATCACCACCCTGTCATTCCTGCGAAAGGAATCCAGATTCTTAAGCCGGACTCCTTCCTTCCACCTTAAAACTCTGGAGTCCGATGTCTCGTTCCAACCCTCCTTCCACCCCTTCTCCTGGGCCGGCCCCTGGGTCAAGCTCAACCCAATCAAAATTGGCCGATCCTATTTTCCAAAAAATTGGCTGTTGTGGACAGCCGATTTTCGATCTATGTTGATCCCACAACCACCAAAGGTGCGTCCTTATTCGGCCGGAGGGGGTCCCATGAGCCTTCTGATCCGGATCGATCCCAGGTCCTCCAGGCCGGTCTTCGGCCAGATCATGGACCGGATCAGGGAGCTGGTGGACTCCGGAGCCCTTGAACCGGGGGCCCGCCTGCCCTCCACCCGCTCCCTGGCCGACCGTCTGGAGGTCAACCGGTCCACGGTCTACCGGGCCTACCAGGAGCTGTGGTCGCTGGGTTATCTGGAGAGCAGGCCCGGCTCCTACTCCACCATAAGGAAAAGAACCCGGGTTCTCTCCCGGGACGACCGTCCCCGGGAAGGGTTGATCGACTGGTCCGTCCGGACCCGACCGGGCCTAAGCCCGCTTCAGCGGGCCTACGAGCTGGAGGCGGCCTTCATGGCCCGGGCGGCCGGACCGGAGATCATCAACTTCATCCCCCTCTCCCCGGACAGCCGGCTCTTTCCCCTGGATGATTTCAGAAGGTCCATGAACCAGGCCCTGACCCGCAAGGGCCCCCAGCTTCTCCAGTACGGCAGCCCCCTGGGTTACGAGCCCCTAAGGGAGTTCATCGCCCGGCGGATGAGGCTCCACAGCGTCTCCGTCTCGGCCCCGGAGATCATGATCACCACCGGGGCCCAGAACGCCCTCCACCTCCTGATCGGGCTTCTGGCCCGGCCCGGGGCCGGGGTGGCCCTGGAAAGCCCCACCTACTCCAGGGCCCTCGACATCTTCCGCTTAGGCGACCTGGACCTCCTGGAGGTCCCCCTGACCGGAGAGGGGATGGACCTGGAGGTCCTGGAGAGGATCCTTCGCCGGGAGTCGCCGGCTTTTGTCTACACCATCCCCACCTTTCACAACCCCACCGGGGTGACCACCGGACAGGTACACCGGGAGAAGCTCCTGGGTCTCTGCCAAAAATACCGAACCCCCCTGGTGGAGGACGGCTTCGAGGAGGAGATGAAGTACTTCGGCCGGACCGTCCTGCCCATCAAGTCCATGGATCTGGACCGGGTGGTGATCTATCTGGGGACCTTCTCCAAGGTCCTCTTCCCCGGTCTTCGGATCGGCTGGATCGCGGCCGACCAGGCCCTGATCCAAAGCCTGATCCCCCTCCAGAGAACGACCATCCTCTCCGGAAACATTTTGGACCAGGCCGCCCTGGCCGGCTTCTGCCGCTCCGGGGGCTATGAGCTCCACATCCGGCGGATCCACCGGGTCTACCGCCGCCGGATGCAGGCCGCCCTGGGAGCCCTGGAGAGCTTCCTGAACCGAAAACGGATCCGCTGGACCCGACCCCAGGGCGGCTACACCATCTACCTCCGCTTAAGGGGCCTGAAGCTGACCGAGGAAGAGCTGGTGGACCACCTCTTCGGCCATGGGGTGGCCGTTCTTCCGGGAAGCTTCCACTTTCCCGGACCGCCGCCGGATCTCTCCTTCAGGCTCTCCATCGCCCACCTGGACCGGGCCGCCATCCGGAAAGGGGTGGATCGCTTGAGCAAGGGGCTCGAGGAGCTGTTCAGGAAACAGGAAGGAAAGTCATGACCATCGCTCTTCAACGATCCATCATCTACGGCCCCATCCGCTCCAGGCGGCTGGGCGTCTCCCTGGGCCTG
>JAKSCY010000579.1 GCA_022360355.1 Chlorobiales bacterium | reverse complement strand
GTCGGTTACCGTCGATGACGCAAGCGAGTTGATCGAAGAACTGAGGGTGGACATGGCTGCCGAAAGGACGCCCGCGAGCAGCAGTCCTTTCAGGCCGGCGGGCAGGTGGTTGACAATGAAAGACGCAAACTCACGGTCTTTTTCGATCTGTGCATCTCCGAGAAAAAGGTAAATCAGTGAACCGGCAAGCAGGAATACCGTAAATTGTATGAAAACGAAAATACCGCTTCCGATCATGGCCTTTCTGCCGGAGGCAATATTTTTGCAGCCGAGTACTCGCTGTACCAGCATGTAGTCTACGCCATGTGAGCCAAGTGAGAGAAGTATGCCCCCTGTAAGGGCGCTGAAGAAAGCCCAGGGTTCTGAAAAGAGGCGCCAGTCATTATTGATGACTTTCAGTTTCCCTCCGTTGGCAAGGGTTTCGAATGCTTCGGGCAGTCCTATGTTGAGGTTTGCCACGATAAATGCAATGGTAATAAGTCCGCCGGAAAGGTAAAGGACAAACTGAATGCTGTCGAGCCAGACAATCGTCCGGATTCCCCCGGAAAGCGTGTAGATAAGGGTGACGATGCCGATAATGAGCACCGAGGCGGAAAGGGGCCATCCGGTTACCACTTCGACAACGACCGCGGTTGCAAGGAACCTGACGCCGTCGGCCAGAATCCTTGTTATCAGAAAAACCGTTGAGGCAAGTTTCTGCATGTGAGGGCCAAAACGGTTTCCGATCACTTCATAAATGGAGCTTACCCCTTGACGGAAGTAAACCGGAAGCAGTAAGGCGCTGACCAGCATTCTTCCAAGAATATATCCGAGGGCAAGCTGCAGAAAAGTCCAGTCTCCCCGGAACGCGATGCCGGGGACGCTGACAAAGGTGAGGACCGATGTTTCGGTTGCGACAATGGAAAACATGGCGACAATCCAGGGAAGGTTTCGTCCGCCGAGGAAGTAATCCCCGGTTGTACGATTACTACGGCCTTGCCAGATTCCGTAACCGGCCATTGCAACCAGGAACCCTATGATAATGGTCAGGTCGAGGGTTTGCATTGCCGGACTGCTGTTTTCCATGAAGGAAAAGTATTTCCTGAATTGAGCGATTGTTTAAAGCGCTCAATTCAGGTGTTTATTTGTAAAGGTGATAGTTCTGTTTGATGAACAGGAAGCCATCCTCATCGGTTGTCCATGATTTCCTGATCTCTTCGAACGGCCGTTTGTTTTCAATCATGGTTCTCAGTTTGCTGCTTCCGCATAAAAGATCAAAAGCAGGGTGCCGGTCATTGAATTCATAGACCTCGCGAAGAAAACGAAGTTTTTCAGGGTACAGCTTATGGAGTACCGTTGTAATAGCTATGCCGGTTGTGAAAGGACAAAAAAGGTTCCGGTCGGTGACATGAAGGAAAAGGGCACCGATAACTTCCTCTTTGTACTTGTGGAATGATGGTTTGAAGTAGGTTGGGCGGAAAAGGACTCCTTCGATGTCAAGCATTGCGAGTTCTGCTGCAACGGTTTCGGGTTCAATAAAGGGGGCTCCGACGTGTAGGAACGGGGTTGTTGTTCCTCTGCCTTCCGATACATTCAAGCCTTCGAAGAGGCACATGCCCGGATAGACCAGGGCTGTTTCCCATGTCGGCATGTTCGGTGAAGGAACCACCCACTGAAGCCCTGTTTGAGGAAAATGCATCGTG
>JAKSCY010000197.1 GCA_022360355.1 Chlorobiales bacterium | reverse complement strand
AGGTCGATGTTTTCAACCGGTTTTTTTGCCGAGGTTTTCCAGTTGTTTGCCGTCCACCGTTTCAGCCAGCTTTTGTTTATTGCGTTCACCAGGTAGCTTGAATCACTGTAAAGGTCAACATCGCAAGGTTCCTTGAGGGCTTCCAGAGCTTTTATGGCGGCCATAAGCTCCATCCTGTTGTTTGTCGTAGCGGGGGAGAATCCGGATATCTCCCTTTGAGCGCCGCCGAACATGAGCAGTGCGCCCCAGCCGCCTTTACCTGGATTACCGCTGCAAGCTCCATCGGTATATATGCTGACTTTTTTACGCATTCATCAGATGGTGAGAAGTAACAGGTGAAGAAGACAAAAAAAGCCCAACCTTCAGAAAGTTGAGCCTTTAAGCAATATGCAACGTTGTGCTGCCAGTAAACTACTTGATCAGTTTTGCAAGTTCAGCGGTTCCGGTTTTTGACATGATTTTCATCGCTTTTGCGGAAAGACGAACTTTTACCCAGCGTTTTTCCTCTTCTACCCAGATTCTTTTCGTATGAAGGTTCGGCTCGAAACGTTTGCGGGTACGGTTGTTCGCGTGTGAAACACTGTTTCCGTATTTAGGCCGTTTCCCGGTCAGTATGCAGACTTTTGACATGTTGGCTTCTTGTTCTCTCGATTCTCGTTGTAAAAATGATTGCCCGAATATACTAATACTTTTTCAATGTAAAAAGAGAATATGCTTGAATTAAGGTCTTATACCTATGGCGCAAACCATCATGGAGAGAACATAGAGCAGAGTGCCGAAAGCGTTGTACCAGACCGCTTTTTCTTTAGGATTATCGATCAGGGTTTTCTGCATTGGAATCTGAAAGGCAAGCAGTAGTATTGCTATGCCCGACGTGATAAATGCCGATTTTGCGAGCAGAATCCCTATTGCGGCAAGTTGCGCGATATCCATAACCACAGAGGCGAGTATGGCGGCCTTTTTCTCTCCGAGTTGTACCGGGATCGATGCAACTTTTCTGATGTTGTCTCCCACGACGGATTTAAAGTCATTGAGGGTCATGATACCGTGAGCGCCGAGGGAAAATATGATAGCCAGAGCGATTGACTCGGATGACGGAACGCCTTGTGTTATGGCAAAACTTCCTGTAAGCCATGCCACGCCCTCGTAGGCAAGGCCCACAATGAGGTTGCCGAACCACCCGTTTCTCTTTGCACGAACAGGCGGCCCTGAGTAGGCATGGGACATGAGAACCCCGACAAATGCGATTATCATGACATAGGGGTGAATTGACCAGGCAACCAGAAAGCCTGTCAAGATAAGGCTGAAGGTAATAATCCAGCTTGCCTGCTTTGATATTTTGCCGGATGGTATCGGCCGATCGGGCTCATTGATCGCATCGACTTCACGGTCAAAATAGTCGTTCATTGTCTGCGACATGGCGCACATCAGCGGGCCTGCAAGGATGACACCCCGCAACAGGATCGACCAGTTGGATGCGATATCCTCGCCTGTCGAGACTACACCGCAGGCAAATGCCCACATGGGTGGAAACCATGTGACCGGTTTCATCAGCGGCAGTATCGCCGCCGGTTCCAGCCTGAACCCCGGTTTATTAACGTTTTCAAGAGCTCGCAGTATTGCTTTTTCCCTTGCGGTTCCTACCCCCGACGAGAGCAGTTGGGATTGCAAGCTCTGCTTCAGCTCAGTATTGCCCACGTTACGTCCGTTCATGGTTTACCGGTTCGTGAAACAAAGCAACAATTATACGAGTTTTTCTGCAGAAATGTAAGCATTTAGTTGGCCGATGTCCGGTATTTGTCAGCAATTTCACTATTCAGGGAAAGAATTTGCGAGAAATGTGCCGCGGCTTTTCCGCTTTCGAGGGAGCCTTTGGCTTTACTCAGGCCATCGTCAATGCAGGTTGCAAGGCCGGATGCGTAACAGGCCATTGCCGCACTGTACAACGCTGCTTCTGTCTGGGCTTTTGTAGCGCTTCCGTCGAGGATTCCGAGGATTATGTCGGCATTACGGCGGCTGTCGCCTCCTTTCAGGTCGGCAATGTTCCATCGTGAAAGGCCGAATGTTTCGGGCAGAACGTCGTGGCGGATAATTCCGCCGTCCTGAAGCTCGGCAATGAAGGTCGGGCCGCATACGCTGGGTTCGTCAAGGCCTTTTCCTGTTTCGGTTTTCCCATGAACAACCAGGGCATGGCGGCACCCTGTCTCTTTGAGCGTGTGAACATAGATGTCCATGACATGCATATCGAAGACACCTACCACCTGCCGGTTTACCCTGGCAGGATTAACCAGCGGGCCGAGCATGTTGAAAATGGTTTTTATACCCAGTTCCGTGCGGATATGTGCCACGGTTTTCATGGAAGGGTGGTAGAGGGGGGCGAAAAGAAACGCAAAACCGGTTTCACGGAAAAGTTCTTCGGTTCCTTCAGGCGGCAGATCTATGCAGTAGCCGAGTGCCGCGAGTACATCAGCGCTGCCGCAGCGGCTCGTGACGGACCTGTTGCCGTGTTTGGCAATACGTACTCCGGCGCCGTTCGCAATGATTGCAGCTGCCGTAGAGATGTTGAACGTTCCTGCCTGGTCCCCGCCGGTGCCACAGGTATCGACAGCGTTTTCATCGAGGTGAACGGGAAGCACTCTCGAGATAAGCGAGTAATATGCGCCTGTAACTTCCTCAGCCGTCACTCCTTTTTTCTGAAGCAAGGTGAGGATAGCTGCAATAACACTATCCGGAAACTCGCCTTGCATGACTCCGGTCATGCAATCTTCCATCTCCTTGCGTGAAAGATCCGTGTCAGCCAGCAGCTTGTAAAGTAACTCCTTGTACTGCATAGAAAAAGCGTTGACAAATAGGAATGGGAAAACTTTCTAAAGCTATAAATTAAAATAAGAATGGCAACGCACACAAACTAAAGGCATTTTCAAAAACGTACGCCGGAAGAGCCGGGATGGCACGTGGCGAATCGGGATGAGAGTGGATAACAGTTCTTTAACAACATAGACAGCGCAAGGTGAAACGTTTACATCAGTCGAAGAGTATGAAGGAGAGACTTGAACCGTTGTTGAAAAAAATGTCCCAACTGTGTATCGATACCTTTCTTGTTTCAGACCTGCACGTTATCAGGTGGCTGACCGGGTTCAGCGGTTCAAGTGCACGAGTGTTGCTTAGTCCGCATCGCAGCCTTCTGTTTACGGATTTTCGATACGCTGAACAGGTAAAGCAGGAGGTCGACGGCATGGAATCCGTCATTATACAAACCAGCTACGTGGACTCCTTTGTCGGGGGCGGGTACCTGCAGGGAAAACGCATGGCCATTCAGGAGGAAGAGGTCACGGTTTATGAGGCAAGGCAGCTCGGTGAGAAACTGAATGAAGTGGAGATCGTACCGGTACATGGTTTTTTTTACGAGTTCAGGGCGATGAAAAATGACATGGAAATAGACTGCATGAGACAGGCTGCGGCAATCAGTGAGCAGGTTCTCGAGCAGATATTGCCGTTGATTTCTCCTGATGTAACGGAGGTTGATATTGCAGCGGAAATTTCCTACCGGCATAGACGTCTCGGGGCGGAAAGGGATGCTTTTGATCCTGTTGTTGCAGCGGGTCCCCGTTCAGCCCTTCCGCACGCAAAACCCGGAGCCGACAGGTTCAGGCCGGGAACCCTGATTGTTATCGATATGGGTTGTATCTACAGGGGGTATGCTTCCGACCAGACAAGAACCATCGCTCTCGGAAAAGCTCCGAAAGAAGCCCGGGAGATCTATAATATCACGAGGGAAGCACAGCAACTGGGCATTGACTCAGCCCTGCCGGGAATGCCCGGCAAGGAACTCGATGCCCTGGTGCGGGGCTATATCGAAAAACACGGATACGGCGAGCATTTCGGGCACGGTCTTGGTCATGGTGTTGGCGTTGAAGTTCATGAAAAACCCCGTCTCGGAAAATTATCCGATGATATTTTACCCCTGCGTTCGGTGTTTACCATTGAGCCCGGAATTTACTTGCCGGGCAAATACGGGGTACGTATAGAAGATACCGTGGTTATGGAAGAGGGAGGAGTGGTTCCTTTCCAGCGCTTTACCAAGGAACTGGTTGAATTGTAGAAAAGAAGCCGGAATTCAGAAGCAGGGAGCCAGCGAATTACAAAAACTAATTCAGAATGGACACAGAGTCATATTGCCTTGTGCTGACAACAGCCCCCGATGCGGCTGTTGCAGAAACCCTTGCGGAGGGATTGCTGCAGGAGCGTCTTGCTGCCTGCATCCACATGCAGGACGTTCGCAGCCGTTATGTTTGGGAAAACAAGCTCTGCAAGGAACAGGAAACCGCATTGTGGATCAAAACGCTTGAGAAACACTACGAAAGGATTGAGGCATATATTCTGGAGCACCATCCTTACGATCTTCCTGAAATTATAAGAGTTCCCATTACCGGAGGTTTGCCCGGATACCTTAAATGGCTCGCTGATATAACCGGAGGGTCAGGATCGTCCCAGTAGATTCTTTAGCCGTATGGAATAAGCGGTAAGGGTCAGGAGCGGGTTGACGTTACGTTGAATTGAGCGGATAGCTTCTTCTGTTGTCGTTGAGATGGCAAAAAAATCAGGATCAGTGAAGTTCTGAACGAAACGGTCGATTGCCTCACCCAGATCGGGGTTGTTGAATGATGTCCAGTTCTGGTCGATTTTCCGGTGGCAGATATCCTGAAAAAAAAGCAGAAGAGAGGCCAGGAGGGAAATGATCTCCTGCTTCCCGAGATTTCTCGAAAGTTCTTCCGTTCCGGCAATTGCCTCACCGAGCTTGTTCGGAGAAAGGACTTTTCGTAAATAATCAATCGCTCTGTTCCGGGTGGCAATGCCCTCAAAATTTTCCGGATTGCCTTCAGTAAAACTGTTGACGATATCTGTCGCGACACGGAGGTTTCCTCTCGAAAAACTGGTGATAAACCGTCTCGTATCACCCTGAAGTTCAGGGTGGGCAATGTTCAGCCAGTTATCAAGGTCTGCGGGTTTTATTCTCGAAAATTTCAGCGTTTGACACCGTGAACGAATGGTAGGTAAAACGCTTTCAGGCCGGGAAGATACCAGAATGAAGAGCACATGCTCCGGAGGCTCTTCAAGCAGCTTCAGCAGCTTGTTTGCGGCGGAAGGATGGAGTTTTTCAGGCTGGGATATAATGAATACTTTTTTCCCTTTTTCGGCAGGCATAAACGATGCTTTCTGCTGCAGGGCTGTTACCTGTTCGGTAAGGATTCCCACAGAGCGGTCCATTGAAGGGGTGAAATAGGGATTTTGCTGTTTTTGCTCGATCAGAGACTCATAGCGTTCCCTGGCTTCGGTAATGCGTTTGTTTTCGGATTTCGCCGGATCATTTTTTTCAAGAAGAGCCGATTCAACCGGAAACACGTATTCTATATCCGAATGCATAAAGCTCCCGATATCACGGCAGCTCCGGCAGGTTCCGCATGAACCTGTTTCATTTGCGGCTGCTCGTGTTTCGCAATTGAGAGTTCTGGCAAGCTCAAAAGCCACTGATTCTTTTCCGGTCCCTTCTGGCCCCGCGAAAAGATATGCGTGAGCCAGCCGGCCGGATGACACGGCCTTCTGCAGAATACCGACTTGCAGATTTTGACCGATAATATTCTGCCAGCTCATGGTGTATTGGAATAGTGACAAGTAACAGGTATAACAAGTGACGAGTGGAATGACAGCCAATAGTATCGTATTTCCTGCCGCGTACTTGTTACTTGTCCCTCGTCACTGCCCGGCAGGATTTCGCAGTT
>JAKSCY010000566.1 GCA_022360355.1 Chlorobiales bacterium | reverse complement strand
TCTTGCAAGCCAATGCGGTGACCTGTTATGGCGATAGTGTGTATGTCACGGAAACCTCACTGGATCCGGATGCCTATCCTATGCCCAGTGGGGTCTATCGATTCCGTTACAGTGAATTCAAGGGTAGGCCCATCAAGTTGAAACATCATGGGCAAGACGAACATCTGGTGGTGAAGCTCTATACCTACAATCGTGACTGGGCGGTCGGCGCCAATGGCATGGCCTTTGATGCCGAGGGGCGTCTGCTGGTCTGCAACTTCGGCGAAACCAGTATCGAACGTTTCACTCTGGATGAGGAGGGACAGGTAACCCTCCGCGAGGTGGTGGCCCGCGGCAATGGCATGGAGAGCACGGACGGTATGAAGATCTGCCCGCAAACCGGAGATATCTATGTCGCCGACTTTGTGGGGGATGCGGTGCACAAAGTCTGCCCCCAGACCGGCAAAGTGACCGTGCTCTGGAAAAACGGTGTCAATTTGGGCGGAGCGGACGGTCTGTTAGATAAACCCTCCGAGGTTTGTTTACGTGGCAACAAGCTCTATATCGCCAATATCGACTTGCCCTTTGGCGGCAATGAATACGATGAACATCATACCGTGAGTGTAATCGAGTTGGACCAGTAAACCAGATTAGGGAAAAAGGAGCTTGCGTATGGAAACCATGACCTTGAGCACACGAATTCGCCTGAGTGTGATGATGTTCTTGCAGTATATGCTCTTTGCGGTCTGGTGGCAGCCTTTGGCCGCCTATGTGAAGACCATGGGGGTGGAAGGTTGGCAACTGGCGACGATTTTGAGCTCCATGCCCTTGGGCTGCTTGGTGTCACCGCTGATCTGTATGATTGCCGACCGGCACTTCGCCAGTCAGAAGGTGCTGACGGTTATGAATTTCTGTTGTGCCGGACTCTTGGTCCTGGCGGCTAAAGCGAGTAGCCCGTTGTTGCTCTTTGTGAGTTTGGCCCTGGCGATGTTTTGCTATATGCCCACCTGGGGTTTGACCAACGCCATCGCCATGGCCAACAGTCCCTCGGAGAAGTTCCCCCAGATTCGTGTCTTTGGCTCCATCG
>JAKSCY010000111.1 GCA_022360355.1 Chlorobiales bacterium | reverse complement strand
TTGAGGCTCAGGCTCATATTTACAAACCCCTGGACAAAACGCAACAATCCATTTCCTTCATTAACATTCAGTTTATCAATACGTTCGCCCGTCACAGGATCAAAACCGTAAAAATCATATGTAGCACCTGCCCGCAACAATAGGTTGGGGGCGAGAGCATTACTCGACGCCGAAAGCTTCAAGGGAGCAAGTCTCAGCGAATCTGCCGCGAAATTGTAACTTGTCGAAGCAGTAAGAGAAAGCAACTGGAGAATCCTGTCATTGGCTACCACACCCTCGGAGGAAACGTCCCCTTTCAGCTTCGCCTGCAAAAGATTTTGTACGGATATGCCAACTGCACTCTTTTCGGCAAAAACATTGTTATAAAGGGCGTTCTGGAACTTGCTGTAGCGTACAGGCTGGTTTAGTGCATCGATGTAAGTACCATAATAATCGTGGTTCTCTCCTGTAAAGTCAGGATTGTAAGAAAACGTGAGGCTCGGGATTACAGTGTGCCGTAACGCCTTTACCCCTGTCAAATCCTCAAGCGTTCGGGAATACAACGTCCCGTACAACCTGGTTTGAGCATCGAAGTCCAGTGAATAGGTAGAAAAATGGACTGGATCATGTATCGTCTCCGTCACGACCTCACCGGCAATCGGATCGTAGTATTTTTCAATAAAGCTATCGACATAATAATTGTTAAAGCTAACGCTCCCGTTAACGTTGAAGTACTTGAAAAGAGTTGACTGGATGCTGAAAGGAAGCTCAAGTCTGGCTCCCCAGCGGTCATCATCGACCGGATTATTATCAATCCTTCCCTCAAGGTTGACCTGCTGGGCAAAGCTCGCTTTATATCCTTTGGCAAACTCCTGCAGGTATGCCATCCGTAAACCGGCCTGACCCGTATAATCACTATAGTTCAGGCCATCTATTGTTGCATACTGTGCATTTGCTGATGCACGCGGGGTAAGGGAAAAACGGGACCTCCAGTCATCCGTCGGACCATCTTCACCCCGGAAAGGATAAATACGCTCCTGGTAGTAGGACATGCTCACCGACTGACTCAGGTCGTCGTTCCTGAGGTCTTGTGAGCGTTGATAACCTGCTGCCAGGCTTTTACTGCCCTCATCAAATGTTTTTGAAAAAGACGCATAGGAATTAGCCTGTTCATTGATTATCGACTCCGGATTTATCGAATTAATGTCATAGTAACGGCGCCCGCCCTGGTACATCAGATTAAGATCAAGCTTTGTGGTAGGATTAAACCAATGGTGATGCACGAGTTTGACATTCCAGTTATCATAATCAGTATAGTCCGGGTCATCAGGGTGTGACAGAATGTAACGCTCATACTCCCCCTCGAGGTAGCCGTCGAAAAGGTATCGTTTCTTGTACCTGAAACGCTCCCCAAACCGCCAGCTCCCGTTAAACGACACATCGCTTTCAAGACGAAGGTCCATATAATCGTCAAATGCCCAGAAATATCCGAGGTTTGAAAAATAAATTCCCCGCTCATCATCACTGAACTTCGGAACGAGAAACCCGGACGAACGCTCGCTCTTTATCGGAAGAAACATGAACGGCAAAGGTACGAGGGGAATCGCAGGCATTCGCCAGAAAAAAGGTTTTGGCCTGATATACAGAATAAAAGGTCTGGCGACGACTTTGTCGCCGGGAATAATCTTCATATCCTTGCCGTAGAACCAGAAATCCGGATCATCTTTCGGGCATGTCGTATAGATACCGTCCCTGATATACAGCTCGCCCGTCTCCAGCCTTTTAACATCGGCTCCGGTATAATATCCCTCCCTGATTTCCGACGACACATTGATTGTCCTTCCCTTTCTCGTGGAATAATTGTACTTCATGTGCTCAGCCTCGAACCCTCCATCTTTGTCGGAGAACACGGGAAGCTCGGAAAACTCTCCAAGGGAGTCTTTTGCCGCAAAGGCGTCAAAAACAGAAGTGTTGTAATCTACAAGGATCTTCGGAGCGTCCAGCCTCATGTCCTCATACTTTACCGAGGCTTTCCCCCACAGCTCCATTGTCCGCTCTCCGATGTTGTAGACAACAGAATCACGGGCGGTATAAACGATCGTAGTGTCCGGCTCGCTCCCGATTTTACCTTCTTTACCGTCAGGGACATTGACATCGGACTTGGCCTGTGAGAAGGCCGGCAAAGGAGCTGTAGCGGCCAGCAATATTCCTGAGAGTACAACAATCCTCAATATGGATTTACCTGAACGGAACATGCCGAAAGTGCTCCTGCCTGAAAAGGGTTGATTTTTCCTGGGAGTTCACCAATAAAACACTAAATATATAGTATTTTACTTATCCATACCCAAGCTGTTTCAGATCAGCCGTAATTTACGGCGCAAGCAGACCGCAATGTAAGAAAACCGGTTGGTAAATTGCCGCGGGCATGGAAGCGGTCAAGCTGATGCACCAATAAAAAACGACCAACTCAGGCATGACACAGTCCGCATATGAAGCCCCTGACAATACAGGGCATTACGGCAGCTACGGAGGAAAGTTCATCCCGGAAACACTGATTAAAAACGCCTCGGACCTCGAAGCGGAATACAACAGGGTAAAAGAGGATCACGCATTCTGGGATGAGTACTCAAAGCTTCTTCGCCACTATGTTGGCCGCCCGACTCCGCTTTACCATGCTGAAAATCTGAGTCGATATGTCGGGGGAGCACAAATCTATCTGAAAAGAGAAGACCTGTGCCATACAGGCGCACATAAAATTAACAACGCACTCGGACAAGCCCTTCTGGCAAAAAGAATGGGGAAAAAACGGATCATTGCCGAAACCGGTGCCGGGCAGCATGGTGTAGCAACAGCAACAGTGTGCGCTTTGTTCAACCTTGATTGCGTCGTTTATATGGGTGCGGAGGATATCAAACGACAGGCCCCGAATGTCGCACGTATGAAACTGATCGGCGCAGAAGTGAGGCCCGTTGAAAGCGGCACAAAAACACTCAAGGACGCCACCAGCGAAGCCATACGCGACTGGATCAACAATCCGGAAGAAACATTCTATATCATCGGATCAGTTGTAGGCATGCATCCCTATCCGATGATGGTCAGGGATTTCCAGGCAGTCATCGGTCGTGAAACAAAGCAGCAGATTATCGAGCAGGCAGGGCGCCTTCCTGACGTCATTACCGCCTGTGTCGGCGGGGGCAGTAATGCTATCGGCATGTTCTATGAATTTCTCGGCTACACTGAAGAGATTGAGATGATAGGAGTCGAAGCCGCTGGTGAAGGGCTTGAGGGCCTGCATGCTGCATCATTGACCAAAGGGAAAAAAGGTGTGCTGCATGGAGCGATGATGAAAATCTTACAGGATGACTACGGCCAGGTCAGCGAAGCTCACTCTATATCAGCGGGGCTCGATTATCCTGGAGTGGGCCCAGAACACTGCTACCTGCAGGAACTGGGAATTGTGCGCTACACATCGGCAACCGATACCGAAGCACTTGAAGCCCTGAGGCTTCTTGCCGCAACAGAAGGCATCATTTGCGCTCTCGAATCAGCTCATGCAGTTCACTACGCCACAGTCAGAGCAAAAGAAATGCCCGAGGACGGTATCCTCATTGTCAATCTTTCCGGAAGAGGCGACAAGGACATGGAAACCATTATGCAGAGTATTGAACTCAAGTGAAGTGAAAAGATTGTTGAATTGTTGAGCTGTTGATTTGTTCGGGGAGATAGCAGTCCGGAACTCAGAAGCAAAAAGTCAGCAAGAAATGAGTCGGCAGTTTTCAGTTGGCAGTAGGCAAAAAGAGAACAGTGTAGGGGCAAACTCGTGTGTTTGCCCGTCTTTCGGCAGAAAAAGCGGTAAACAGGCAGCATCATTTTTCAGAAAAATCTTGGAGAAAAAATCTGAAAGCCTTATAATTACAATCCGTCAAGCGGGAATAGCTCAGTTGGTAGAGCACAACCTTGCCAAGGTTGGGGTCGCGAGTTCGAGTCTCGTTTCCCGCTCAATAAAAGTCCTGGTCACAAGCCGGGGCTTTTTTATTTTCATTGTATGACCACGGAGAGGTGCGAGAGTGGTTGAATCGGGCGGTCTCGAAAACCGTTGTGCGTTAATTCGTACCGTGGGTTCGAATCCCACCCTCTCCGCTGGAAAAAGCGATCCTCATAAAATGAGGGCCGCTTTTTTCATTTGTGAGGGGTTCGAACCCAAGCAAAGGGTTCGACTCATGCCAACAGGCATGAGGACGGCGAACGCAGTGAGTCCGCCCCCAAAGGGGGTGAGATGCGAAGCATCGAATCAATCCCACCCTCTCCGCACAAAGTAAAAACCCTCGCTTCATGCGGGGGTTTTTGCTTTGCGTTTCATCACTCCCACCCTCTCCGCTTTTTACTTTCACCTTTCATTGTCCTTCACCCGATATTTCGTAATATCCCTACCCGCACGAAGGCGTGCAAGTAACATGTGCCAGCGTATGATGAACCGAAAGATGTAACAAGCAGATAAAAAACTTATGGGCAAGGTTAATAACATCAGTCCCTCCAATGCCTATGCAATGACGAAAAAAGGAGCATTGCTTGTCGATGTCCGGGAACCACGTGAAGTTGGCAAAAAATCATTTGACATTCCTGATATCATGGAGGTTCCTCTCAGCCGATTTGAACAACTGATGCATGAAATACCGGTAAAACGTAAGGTAATACTCGCTTGCAGAAGGGGAAATCGCAGCTTGTTAGCTGCCCGCGTTCTCTTGAACCATGGGCACTCCAGGGTTTTCAATCTTGAGCACGGAATCATACGCTGGGAAAAAGAAGGGCTTCCGATCAAAAGCGCACCTAAACAGAACCCCTTGTCACGGCTTTTGCATCTATTCCGCAAGCAGTCCTGATACGCGATGATTTTTCTACCTCCCTTTCCTCTTCGTAGACTTCCACTCCCGCATATTCACTTCATCCCTGATTTCCTCACAGACCT
>JAKSCY010000746.1 GCA_022360355.1 Chlorobiales bacterium | reverse complement strand
TTTTCCCGGGTCCACGTACATGATAAACGTTATTCGAACAACATCATTTTCCAACGGCTCGAACACCCATTTTCCATAAGCCTCCCTGATCCTGAAACTCCCCGGTTTAGCGGGAATATAATCCGGTTCGGACTTCATCGTCACAGCGATACCGTTTTCGCCCTCTGCATCAAGCCCGGTACGCACAATCACCTCACGTCTCGGAAAAGGCCACGGCGTATTGATAACCTGATGGATAACATATTCGAGATTATCGCCTTTTTCAAGAACCTGCAGACTTGCAAGCTGGTGAACCCATCGCCTGTAGCTGGCGGTATCATGAAAAAGGCTGATGAGCCGTTTGAGCGATACGGGAAATTCTATAATGCCTTTGAAACCATGAACCGGAGTGTTTTTCATTTTTGCCGAATAAACCCGGATATCCTTGTGTTCGACACGAAACTCCCAACTGTCTTCCCTTGCACGCTCAAAATCCATGCTGTACTTATTTTCCTTTACTTTTTTAAAACAGGAGCCAAACTGTTACCGCCCCACAATCTCTACTCGGTGATAAACTCCTTGTAATTCTTGTCGATTTCATCCGTGGACCGGGTAAACGGAACCTCTAAAGGAGTCTTGTATTTTTCACGTTTCACCATTTCCCGCATATTAGCCATGGTATTGTAAGGCGTATCGATAACCGCAATATTTGCAAGCCATGAAGGAATTTCCCCGCCGGGCTCAAGATGAACCCTGAAAACAACCCTGCACTGATTTGCTGAAAGAGGGATGATATTCCACGCACCTTCAAGCTGCGGAACACGAACATAGTTGTCGTTTTCGGGAATAAAATCGGGTATCGCGGTCATTTTAATAAATACTTCACCGGTCTTGGGGTCCCTGTACCCTTGCGACTGACTGATAATTTCCCTGTCGGAGAGAGGCCACGGAGCACTGACCAACTGATAAACAATCCTGCCCTGATCCTCAGAAAGCTCCTTTAATATCCTCATTTCCCTGGTTTTCCAGACCCATTCGGTTGCTGCATCAAGGTCATAAAGCAGATGAAGCACGCTATGTTGCGGCGCATCAATCTCGGCAATGCCCACAAATGAAAGAAAATCGGAAGTCGGCACCGGACAGGTATAAATTTGAAGCCAGTCTTTCTGCAAGCGCAGTGAACATGTGTTACTCTGGATTTTTTCAAGCAAAGACATAGGTGTGGAAGCGTTGGTTTAGGATTAGAACGAATATAATCTTTTATACCTACTGAAAACAAAACATGCCTAAATTGGCCGACAATCCCGAAAGGCTTCAAAATGCGCGTTTTTTATTCGGCCTAACCCGACGGACGGAGAACACATCACGGTTATTATGCCGCATCACGGCGGATATAGTCACGGGCAAACTGCAGCATCTTGTCCGACTCTTCAGCAAGAACCCTGATCTGGGCTTCTATCCCGAAAAGCTGACGCGCGATGCGCGACTTT
>JAKSCY010000361.1 GCA_022360355.1 Chlorobiales bacterium | reverse complement strand
GGAACGAGAACGTTACGAAACTTGCGATCACCAAGGTCCTTCATAATTGCTACATTGCAGGGGCTTTTCTCGATTATCGGATCGACAGTGCTGCCGATGTGAAACCCAAAGCCCGAATGCTTGCCGTGCCATCCCATAACCAGCATGTTTGTTTTCTTTTCCTTCACTGTGCTGACGATTCCGCGGGATATGCTTCTGCAATATCTGATTGTCGAATTGATCGGGAATTTTGGTGAAAGATGATCGAACGCGGCCACGATCGCTGCCCTTCCTTGGTGCATGTATTTGGGCGCATCGGATAATGGCGTTTGAGACGGAACCGGGACCATATGCAACAACTCGATCGTTGCTTTCTTCACATCAGCAAGTTTACTGGACTGGTGCACAAGTGCTTCAGCATTGGCGGGGTTTGCCACAGAAATCATGATGTTGTACTGACCTGTGTCAGCCACTTTTTCATCTTCAAATACGTGAATTTCCTCTTCCGTAGCAATGGCATGATGCTTCGAATAGATATGGTAAATTATTATCCCAAGAATGACCCAAATCGGCGCTGCAACCCAGGCTATCAGACTCATTTCATGGAGAAAAACTGCGAGGACTGCCTGGCAAATAATCGCTAATATCGGAAACAGTGGAAAGAGCGGCATCAGATACCCATATTGCAGTTCATCGCCCATATCTCTCCTGATCTTAATCACACAGATATTCACCAGGAAAAACAGGAAGATGAACATGATGCTTGCGCTAGAAGCGACATCGCGCGTCGGCAAGAGTAGCGCGCCGGTAATAAGTAAACCACCGGTGAAAAACAAAGCGATAAATGGAGTTTTCCGTTTTTTCGATATTTTCGAAAAGAAACCCGGGAGCATGCGGTCACGTCCCAGCGCATACGAGGCTCGCGTCGCCGAATAGAGCGTTGCGTTCAGAGCTGACGTTGACGAGAAAATAACGGCAAGGGTTACCAGCAGAAAGCCGATGAATTTGCTTGGCATAAGTTTGGACACGGCCTGACCGAATCCAGTGTCAAGAAACGATCCGATCCATTCCCACGGAATCTGTCCTGCCAGTTCGGGATCATCCGCACTCACGGCAACAACTGTAGCGAATGAGACCAGCACGTAAGTAACCGTTACGATGATCACGGAATAAAGCATCGCTTTGGGGATGTTTTTTTTGGGATCTATGGTTTCATCGCCGGCCTGAGCGATAACTTCAAACCCTTCAAAAGCAACATATATGAATCCCATGGTAACGAGAATATTTGTCCAGCCATCAGGGTGTATGTAAGGTTTGAAATTGTTGATTCTCTCCGGGTCAGTGAAAAAGGTGAAAATTCCGACGACGGC
>JAKSCY010000290.1 GCA_022360355.1 Chlorobiales bacterium | reverse complement strand
TTTTGTCATTAAAAATCCTTCCCCGGGAACACCGTTCCCAAGGCCAATGACAGAATTTTTGTCAAGAAAGAAGAAGATTGGACCAGGGACCGGAGCGCCGTCAGGGCACAAGAATGCCCACCTGTAGAATAATCACAGGCACAAATATTCCGATCCTGCAAATGAGGAAATCAACTGTTTTGCCGAATAACGGTTTATCGGCTCTAAGAGGAACTGCACGGTGTTCGGTCCGGGTGCAGCTGTTGCCACTATGTTGGTGACGTGCAGACATTCAGGTGAAAGCTGTTGATGTAAAAAGACTCTGCGATAGAAAGATTAAGTTGTACAAACTGTTTTACTAATATAAAAATTTATGCTTTTTGAAGCAAGTGCCGATACAGTGAAATATCATGAAAGTTTTCTTTTCTGTTCATGCTGCCGGACACAACTGTTTTTGCCGGAGAAAGGTGAAATTGCATATAGCCCTGAATAAATATTTCTTTTTCGTAACATGTTTTTTTTGAGGTTGTTTTTTGCGTTAATTATACTTTTGGAAAGTGTTTAAAAGGATTTAAACTGAAATTCTGCAATATGTTAGGTTTGCAATCTCCTTTTCCGCAGGATCTCCCGGTGTTTTTTTTGTCATTGGGGGCTTTGGTACTGTTGCTGCTGCTTTTTGAGGTGCTGATCAGGACGTTTTCCGTCAGCGGTTTTGTTCTCAGAAAAGTGTTACATCTCAGCCTCGGGTTTCTGTTGTTTTTTTTCCCTGTGCTTTTCACGACAAACTTCTACCCGGTTTTACTGGCGCTGATTTTTGTGGTCGTTAACGGGGCCAGTTATTATTTCGGTCTGTTTCGCGTTCTTCATGACAAGACCCGAAAGGAAAAGGGAGAAAGCGACCTGCCCGGCTACGGTCCTGTTCTTTTGCCTGTTGTGTTTATTGTCCTTGCGCTGCTTCTCTGGGAGGATCATGCGTGGATATTGCAAACATCGGTACTTGTTGTCGGGATCGCCGACTCTCTCGCTGCACTTGTCGGAGGCTCCCTGGGCAAGGTGCACATTGAGAATATTACGAAAGCAAGAAAAACCATAGAGGGCTCGCTTGCCATGTTTGTGGCGAGTTTTGTGCTCATTGTTGCCTGCTTCTTTGTGTTCCAGGGCTCTTTTAGCGGTGAGCTGGTTTCGGCTTCCTGGCTTGAGCTTCTTGCTCTTGCCCTGCTTCTTGCACTGATTGCAACGGCAGTGGAAGCTCTTGTTTCCTATGGTTTTGATAATCTCTTCATTCCCCTCGCGGTTGCCTATGTCCTTTACGTCATCAATGTCGATGGCACAGGACTGCTCATCCGTTTTCTTGCAGGAGGTCTTTTCGCTCTGTTGCTGGCCGTATTTTCTATCAAGGTGAAATTCCTCAACAACAGCGGCGCTACGGCGACTTTCCTGCTCGGAACGACGATTTTTGGAATCGGCGGTCTTTACTGGACGGTTCCGTTGCTTACTTTTTATCTTTTGTCTTCGGTGTTATCAAAGCTCGGTGGGAAAAGAAAGGCAAAATTCGATCTGGTGTTTGAAAAGGGATCCCAGCGTGACGCGGGCCAGGTCTATGCCAACGGAGGAATAGCGTGGGTGGTCATGATTGTGTATTCTCTAACCAATGATCCGGCATATTTTTTTGCATATCTTGGGACTCTGGCTGCCGTTCAGTCTGACACATGGGCTACGGAGATCGGTACCATGTGGCCCAACCCCAAGGCACGGCTTATTACCACCATGGAACCCGTGCCGGTTGGAACATCCGGTGGTGTTTCGTTTCCCGGAACATTCGGTGCGTTTGCCGGTGCTCTCCTGATTTGTGCCAGTGCGGTTCTCATACAGGTTGGCTGGGTTATTGATTTCGGGATTGTAAATTCATTCCTGCTTATCGGTTTGTCAGGACTTCTTGCAAGCCTTGTCGACAGTTTTTTTGGCGCTACGGTTCAGGCTCAGTATTATGATCCGGTGAGGGAAAAAGTAACGGAGCGGACACACAGTTACCGGAGTGATGGCACTGTGGTGAAAAACAAGCTTATCAAAGGGTATCAGTATGTCAATAATGATATGGTCAATACGCTTTGTGCGCTTTCCGGCTGTGCGCTTGCTTTTTATTTTTCCCAGAACCTGTGATCAACTTCCCGTGAACGAATAAATTGCTGTAACCTATGTTTACATCCAAGATCGGTTTTTTTTCTTTGCTGGCCGATACGGGGCCGGTGGTGTTGTTGGTGCTTGTTGTTCTTCTGCTGTTTTCAGTGCTGTCATGGACCATTATTATTGTAAAAGCCGGCAGCATAGGCAGAGCAATGTCGGAATCAAGGCGTTTTCTTGATTACTTCTTTGATGTTTCCAGTATTGACAAGGTTTTCGGAGAAACGGAAAATTGCAGGAACGGTTCGTTGGCAAGGGTGTTCAGGGCCGGGTATGTAGAGTATCGCGCGCTCGGTGAAATGAAAGATCCCCGGCGGGGTGAAGAGCGTATCGCAAGGGCGGTCAGGCGTGAAGCAAACGAGGAGTCGAAAAATCTGTCCCGGTATGTCCCGTTTCTTGCGACAGTGGGCAATACTGCTCCGTTTATCGGTTTGTTCGGTACGGTATGGGGGATAATGAACTCGTTTATGAGCATAGGGGTTACACAGTCAGCTTCGCTCGCAACGGTTGCTCCGGGCATTGCCGAGGCGTTGGTCGCAACTGCAGCAGGGCTTGGAGCGGCTATCCCCGCTGTTATCGCGTATAACTATTTTACCCAGCAGATTAATACAATAGAGAGGGATATGGAAGACTTTTCCGGTGAATTTATAAAATCGTTTGCCAATGAACTCGGGTAACAGCGGGAGGGGACGGCGCCCTGGAGCGAGCCGGTTGATGAGCGAGATCAACGTTACCCCGTTTGTCGACGTCATGCTGGTGTTACTGATTATTTTCATGGTCACGGCTCCTATGATGGTCCATGGTGTGAAGGTGGATACACCCGAGACATCACATGAAAAAATGGATGTTGAGCCTGAAGCGCTGATTGTGAGTGTGGATGAGAACCGGCAGGTATTTATCAATAAATATCAGCTGGCTCCGGATGAACTGAGAGAAAGACTTCCCGAGATTATCGACATCAACACTGCAGGGGAAATATATCTGAAAGCGGATAAATCGCTTCCTTACGGTTTTGTCATGTTTATTATGGCTCAGATCAGGGATGCCGGCCTTGAAAAGATAGGGATGGTGACGGAGCCGGAAGGGCTCCCGGCAAATGATGCTATAAATCCTGAAGAGTATGAATAACCGTGACAAACGGAAGGTACAACATCGCCGCTTTTTCACGGCTCTTACCGTATCTGTTCTTCTGCATGTGCTGCTTGTTGCCGGGGGTCTTTATCTGCAATATCTGACCGGGGTGAATCATCGGCAGTTGAAAACTGTCGAGGTAAGCCTTGTTATGCTTCCGGGTCCCGGTTCATCAGAAGAGGCCGATATGGCTGACGTTCCATTGGCAATTCCCGAGCCGGAGCCTGTTCCCGAACCGCCTGCTGAGCAACCGCCTGTTGAACAACCTCCAGTTCCGGTAGAACCCAAAAAACCTGAGCCAGTAAAAAAAGTCCCGAAAAAGGTTCCCGATAAGCCGAGACAACCGAAGAGGGTGCCGGTTGAGGAAAAGCTCAAAGAGCTCGAACAGACCGTTCAGCAGAAAAAGCCGAGCGAGATTGAACGAGCACTCGCTCGCCTGCAGCAGGAAGTTAAAAAGGGGCCGCCTTCCAACCTGTACAAACGGTCGGGGCCGGGACTCGGTAAGGGCAGCGGCAATTACGGTGCGCCCATGAGTCCTTTTGAAAGCTACCTTGTAGAGATTGCTATGATCATTCGGCAAAACTGGTTGTTTACCCCCCAGCTTATCCGGGAGAGAGGGGATGTCAAGGCATACGTGGCGATGACCATCCAGCCGGACGGGAGTGTGAGTAACATAGTGTTCGACAGAAAATCGGTCAGTGAATATTTTAATGATACAGTGTTCAAGGCGATTGAAAAATCATCGCCGTTGCCCCCGGTGCCCGAAGAGGTAAGCCGGAGAGCGCTGAAGATCGGACTGGTTTTTACACCACAGGGAATAGAGTAAAAGATGAGGGCAAGCATGTGTTCATTATTTCAAC
>JAKSCY010000602.1 GCA_022360355.1 Chlorobiales bacterium | reverse complement strand
ATTTAAAGTACGCATAGCATTCTTCTCCATTGGATAAACAAGCCTTACCCCGTTAATAAACTCACCTTTACCACGAGTAATAGCGTTATAAAACTTTGGTAAATCTTCTGGCGGTACTGTCAGGTCAGCATCCAAAATCATTAGAATATCACCTTCAGCAGCTGCATAACCTTTTCGCACTGCGTCACCCTTCCCTTTTCCATCCTGCTGCAATATCTTTATCCGGTGTGTCTCTTTATACTTTTCGGCCATTTTCTGAATGGTCTCCCAAGTATCATCGGTCGAATTGCCCTCTACAAAAATCAGTTCGGTAAATTGTCCCATTTGCGGTGTTCGCTGAATGGCCGCTTCAATATTACCACTTTCATTTCGGGCAGGAACCACTACTGATACCGAATATCGACTATCCACTTCTTCCTGACTAAGGCGTCGCGGATAGGGGCGTGCAAATACAAACTGGTTAAGACCGAACAACTGAAAAAATGGCAGACGAGACACAAAACGGTTTAATATCCAGGAAAGTATCGGAATCCGATAAGGCATCAACATACTCCTGTTCTTCTTATATGTATCAAAACCAGCCAAATATAAGAGGTTGGCAATATCACCCGTAGATAGCCAGTTTTGCTCAGGCGTACGTTTTTTAATTCGTAACCATTCTGCCAATCGAATAATTGGTTCCCAAAAGCGATTGTAATAGGTTACGATAATACGCGTTTGCTCATGACATACCTTTCTAAGCTCATTAAAGACCAGCTCAATATCATCAATCACACCTAAAAGGTTGGATAGTATTATTACATCAAACTTTTCATCCAGCTCAATATTCTCAGCCTCCATCAAACGAAAGTCCATATCAGGAAACTGTTCTTTGGCCTGATTAAGAATTGGTTCACAAAAGTCTATTCCCACTTTATGTCGACCATTAACAGCTGCCAGCAGTTCTCCTGATCCACATCCAATCTCCAGCACGGAACTTTCTTCATGGATATAATAGTTGCAATAACGTGTGATTGAATCCCAATAGTAACTTCTTTTTTTACGATACGTTACCCAATTACCTGATCGTGATACAAAATATTGACGTCGTTCTTCGTTAGCTTTCAT
>JAKSCY010000816.1 GCA_022360355.1 Chlorobiales bacterium | reverse complement strand
TGCGGGGGGAATCTTCTTTATCAGCAAGGGAACCCTTTCCGTGCCGACCCTCGTGGCGATGCTTTTTATCTCGACGGCCATGGTAGATGCCTTCATGCCGCTCATGTGGCTGAACAACTTTTTGAGAAAGTCCAAAACCGCTGCCAATCGTATCGAAGAAATTCTCTCCATGCCGATCATGTCCTATGCGGAGCGGGGTGAAGTCCCCGGTGAGATGACCATACGATTCGATGAAGTTGACTTCTCTTATGAAAACCGTGAAGAGAAAGCCCTGAGCGGCGTGAGTTTCACGGCTCTTCCCGGTACCTCCACCGCCCTTGTCGGACCGAGCGGGGCCGGTAAAAGTACCGTGGCGAGGTTGCTGCCCCGTTTTTGGGATATCGATAAAGGTGCCATTACCATCGGCGGGGTCGATATCAGGGAGATGACCAGTGAGGATCTGATGAATACGGTAACCTTTGTTTTTCAGGATACCTACCTTTTCCACGATACGCTGGCCAATAACATTAAAATGGCAAAACCGGACGCCACCGATGAAGAAGTGGTCGAGGCGGCCAAAGCGGCCCAGATACATGAGTTTATCATGGAACTGCCGGAAGGGTATGACACCCATGCCGGTGACAGGGGCGATCGCCTTTCCGGCGGTCAACGCCAGCGCATTACCATTGCCCGGGCGATCCTTCGCAACGCTCCCATTGTCGTGCTGGATGAAGCAACCGCTTTTGCCGATCCGGAAAGCGAAGAGGAGATCATCAAGGCCATCTCTTTCTTGACCAGGGACAAGACGGTTATCACCATTGCCCATCGCCTTTCCTCCATCACCCATGTCGATCAGATCCTGGTATTTGATAAAGGAGAGATTGTCGAGCGGGGCAGGCACGAGGAACTCCTCGCCAACTCAGGTGTTTACGCCGGACTCTGGTCAAATTACGAGGCCGCTCAAGGCTGGGATCTGCATGCCAAACAGCCGGCCGGAGCAGATGGTTCAGCCACAGGAAGTATTGAAGCCCGGAGTTCAGGGAAAAACGTCTCTCCGGCCGAACACCCTAACAAAGGAGCCGTTCATGTCTAACGCAGCAGCATATACCACATTCAAGCAAACCTATGAAACCGGTAAAGAGATTGCCGGCAAGCATCAGCACCTCTATACCCGCTCATTGCTGTTTTATATTTTCAGCTTTATCAATCAGGGGTTGGCCTACCTGAGCATCTACCTGATCTTTGTCGCCCTTTTCAGTACTCCCGTTGAAACCCGTACAGCCTTGATGTGGCTTGCGCTGTTTGTCGTCTTTAGCGGTCTGAGCGGTATCAGTCGGTGGTTTGCCCATGATTTCGACTACACGGGAACCCTTCCCAGGGTGATGCACGATTTGCGTATACAGTTAGGGAACAAGCTTCGCACCATGCCTTTGGAGCGGCTGGGCCGTTATAAAACCGGGGAACTTAACTCCAGCTTGTCCAGTAATGTGGATGAAAGCGTTACCATGCTGGGTATGATATCGGGGATGTTTCTCGATGTTGTGATCACCCCGCTGGTGGTCGTTACGGGATTGTTTTTTATCGATTGGCGCATGGCTGTCATTGTGATGGTGATGATGCCTCTTGCCATACCGCTGTATAAAAGAAAACGACAAAGCGGAATGGCGGGAAAGACCGATATGGGTAGAGCCAACGCGGCATTGGAATCCAATATCATCGAGTACATCCAGGGGCTTGCCGTGCTGCGGGCCACCAATCAGACAGGCTCCAACGCCAAGCGACTGTATGAGGGTATTATACATGTGCGGGATCTTCAAAAATCCACGGTTGTAAAGACCACCATCCTGATGCTTATGCTGGATGCGCTGATCCTTGTCACTCTTATCGTGATCGGGTTCCTGGGAAGCCTGTGGGTCGGCAATGCGACGATGAGTGTTGCCGCCGTAGCTGCCGTACTGGTGATGGTCTCGCGCCTTATGGAGCCGTTGTCGATTTTTTTGGGTATCACGGCTGTCATGGACATCATGTCCACCTCGTTCAAACGGGTAAAAGAGGTATTGGCTGTCGCCCCTCTCGATGTAGACGAACCGCAAGTCGGGATCAGCAGCTATGACGTGGAATTCAAGTCTGTTGATTTCAGATACCATGGCCAGGAAGAATATGCGTTGAAGGGGGTC
>JAKSCY010000533.1 GCA_022360355.1 Chlorobiales bacterium | reverse complement strand
GGCCGCCTGAAAGGAAACCCGGGCATAGGAGGCGCTGTGAGGTTTGCAGAAAGAGTAGCCGGAGAAACTCATCATCATCTGCCATAGGGCCTCAATCTGCTTCGGCGTCACCCTCCGTATCCGTGCGCCGTCAGCAAAGCGCTCGTAGTAGTCCTGCAGCTTGCGGGCGCGGTCTTTTTTGGACATCACCTTGCGCAGGCCGTCGGCTTCGGCATCGCTGAACCCGGCCAGGGCCATGGCCGCCCGGGAGACATCCTCCTGATAGACCATGATGCCGAAGGTCTCTTCCAGGACATCGGTGAGCAGGGGGTGAATGGGTTTCCAGTCGCCGCCGTGCAGCCGGCGCAGGTACTCCTGGATGCATTCGTTGGCGGCCGGCCGGATGATGCTGGAGTGGATCACCAGGTGTTCGAAATCGCCCATGGCCGCCTTCTGCTGCAGCAGTCGCATGGCCGGGCTCTCGATGTAAAAGCACCCCATGGAGTGGCCCTGGGCCAGGAGCGATTGGGTATCCGGGTCATCCTCCGGTTCCCAGCGGGATTCGTCGAATTCAACACCATTGTCTTTAACGTTATGAATAGCGTCGCGGATAACCCCCAGGCTGCGGTTGCCCAGCAGGTCGATCTTGACCAGCCCGGCATCCTCGGTTGCATCTTTCTCCCATTGGATGATGGGCACCCCCTTGGCGGCGCGCTGCACAGGCACGTAGTGGCGGATGGGGTCGGGGGTGATCACCACGCCGCCGGGGTGAACCGAGAGGTAGCGGGGGATGCCGATGAGCTGCTGGGCCAGGGAGAGGATTTCCGGCCAGGGATGGATGAATTCCAGGGCTTTAGCCTCGGGGCGGTTCTTCAGATCGGCCATGAGGTCGGACTTGGACGACGAGACCCGCCAGAACCATGGCAGTCGTTTGGTGACCCGTCCGATCTCCGCCGGGGTGAGCCCGAAGACCTTGGCGGTTTCGCGCACTGCCATGCGGGGCTGGAAGAGGATGTGGCTGGAGACCATTGCGACCCGGTCTCCGAACTGATCGAGCACGCTCTCGATGACGCCGTCGCGTTCGTCCCAGGCAAAGTCCACGTCGATGTCGGGCGGGTCCTGGCGGCCGGGGTTGAGGAAGCGGCCGAAGTAGAGGTTGTGCTTAACAGGACAGACATTGGTGATGCCCAGGCAGTAGGCCACAAGGGATGCGGCACCGGATCCGCGGCCGCAGGTGCGCGGGCTGCGCTGGACGATTTTGCGGACCAGGAGAAAGTAGGTGCTGTAATCCATCCGGTCGATGATGCGCAGTTCGTGCTCCAGGCGGTCCACCACCGGTTCGGGCAGTTCCCGGCCGTACCGTTTTTCGGCACCGGCGTAGGAGGCCCGGCGCAGGGCGTCGGCCGCGGAAAGGTCTCTGTCGCTTTTCCATGGCGGCATGACCAGGCCGAAGCGGGGACCGGTAAAGGTGATGGTTTGGGCGATCTCCCTTGTGTTCTCGATTGCCTGGGGAATGGCGGCAAACCGCCTGGCATAG
>JAKSCY010000728.1 GCA_022360355.1 Chlorobiales bacterium | reverse complement strand
ATCAAACCGGGGTTCGAATCCCCGTAGCCCTACCAGGCACTTCACAAGTGCCCAACAATCTGGTCCAAATCAGTTCTTCTTTCACCGCTCACGTTGTTCACTGTCTATGTGATAATTCTATTGTTTGTAGTTCAAATCCCGATAGCCCTGCCACTTACTTTGCAAGTAAGCAGCATTCTGGTCAATGTCATTTCTTTTTCACCGCTCTGTTGTCGCTATCTTGGTGATAATTCCTGAAGGTGGCCGGCTCAAAGTGACTTGGTCCATCAGACACAATGTTTGGCTCCCATTTGGCGAATATCCAGCTATGTTTACCGCTCCGTTGTCGCTGCCATTGCAATGGATATCAACTTCGATTCGATTCCCGGTAAGAGAAATATCCGCTCTGCGTTGAGGTCTAAATTTTAAGGATCATTATCCGCGACTTTACGCTATAATGCTGCTATGAAAGTAGAACAAATACTCAAAGAACTTGAAGCTCTCGGTAATGATAAAACAAAGGCACACTACCAGAAAACCGGTGCAGGCGATAACCTATACGGTGTCAAGCTTGGCGACCTACGTAAATTGGCAAAAAAGATAAAGGTGAATCACGATCTTGCATTGAATCTCTGGAATACCGGCAATATAGATGCCAGGTTTCTTGCTATCCTTATTATGAAACTGGAGGCATTATCGGCGGCTGAAGTAGACGAGTTGTTAAGGTCTATTAACTTCGTGAGAGTTGCTGACTGGTTTATTGCCTACATAATCAGGAAGCACCCTGATAAAGAAGAACTTCGTCAGAAATGGATGAAGTCAGAAGATCATATGGCGGCGCGGGCAGGCTGGGATCTTACCAGCGAACGAGTAGCCAAAAGTCCGGATGGAATCGATATCCCGGCCCTCCTGACCAGAATAGAAAGTCAGATGAAGGAAGCAAATGAAATAAGCCAGTGGACCATGAATATTACCCTTGCAACAATTGGCATTCACCATCCTGAATACCGTGAGAAGGCTCTTGAAATTGGTGAAGCATTGGGAGTTTATCGTGATTATCCAGTCTCGAAAGGTTGCACTTCACCCTTCGCACCGATCTGGATAAACGAGATGGTTAAAAGGCAGAGCTGAGAATAGTCGGCTTGTCGTTTTATGCTTAGTATTGGTGTTGCTGATTCTAATACATGACAAAAAAATGATTAGTTAATTTAAAATACTCAAGGTATTCATAAGAAATTCGCCAAAGTGCTTCATGAAGTTTTATCAAATTGTATCTTTTCGGTATACGATCCAGTTTTTCCCGGACTCTGATGGTATCAGGATCGATTCCAGGTAATTTTGCCAGTTTTACCGGTCGGAAGAAGTCACCAAACGCCAATTCGAATCCCCATAGTCCTGTCTGAATAATCCCGTTAAATCCAAACAATTCCATAGTGAGCATCGTTGAGATTCAACCTGCTGTTTGCACGTACAGCAAATATCCTGACCGTTTTGTTCAGAAATCACAAACTGACAATTTGTACGATTAATTTACATTTTTTGTAGTACCCCTTTTTCCTGACTTCAGGCTTTCTAGTAAATAATTCGTATGAATCACTCCTATGGAAAATGGAGGATTGTTGACAGAAGT
>JAKSCY010000698.1 GCA_022360355.1 Chlorobiales bacterium | reverse complement strand
CCAACATCATCCTTGTAATCGATCCCGAATGGCATGAATCGGATATGACTGTAAGACGGGCTTCCGGGTTTATCTGCCGAATAATTGACCGCAAATCATCATCCAACAGAACCGTGTCGTCTGCTGGGCACAACGCCTCATCCCTGTTATCGGACTCATCCCGGTCACCGTTGTCGTACTGCCAGGTACCGTGCCCTGAATAGGTGAACACTACAATGTCTCCCGCGTGCGCGCCTGTCACCAGATCTCCAAGCGCATTCATTATAGCATCCTTTGTTGCATCCGAGTCGAGTATAACCTGAATGTTGTTGCCAAACCCATAGAAGTCCTTCAGTACATTGGCCCAGTCGTTAGCATCGTTAACACACCCGTTGAGGTCGTTGAAGGTGCCCGGATAGTCATTAATCCCTACACATACAGCTCTTTTTGCCATGGTTTGCCTCCCCTAGGTAATGAACCATAGTTGAATAGAGAGCCCACCGTTGAGCACACGGACAATAGCAGCACATATAGGGATAGGTATGAGTGAACACCGAACCCGCAATTCGTGCTGGTCGTTGCCCATGACGCTTTCGTGTCACTCAAACGAGATCACTTCACGTTGACGCAAGGGCCCCACCATAGTGCCAAATCCCGTCTCCCCCCACAAAGAGAGCCTGATTCCCCCTTTCGCTTCATGGTGACCGTTAAACATGATTGCCATCCGAGAAGGACAAAAATCCTCGGGCATATGGAAATGTCCATAAGAGACACGACTGTATCTGACGATGCAAAGCTTCTGCTCATCCCGAACACATATTCCACTTCAACGAACAAGTTACCCCCACCGGTATTCCACCGGCTCTCTACCTCATCGGTACATCACCTCCAGGTTACCCGCACTTAGATCGGCAAGAGCATATTCTGGAAGAACCTACAGTCCCAGGTTCTACCCATGAGCTCGTGTAGTCCCGGTTATCGGTAGCTTCCGTGCGCGTCTTCCAGTTCTTTCACGTCCGTCATCACTACGTGAATGTTCCGCATGTTCGGGCTTTCTTTGCAGCAACTCCCGATACTTCCAATCAGCGCCCTTCGTGTTCCCCACCATTTAGTGAATCGCACTTTTCATCCATTATCCCCCTCCTTAGGCAGGCCATAATAATAATATAATCGTAT
>JAKSCY010000010.1 GCA_022360355.1 Chlorobiales bacterium | reverse complement strand
CCGATGGCCCGTTTTCTCAGGGACATCATGCAGCGAAACGCAAAAGCAGCCAACTTCAGGGTTTTCGGGCCGGACGAAACCGCATCCAACCGTCTCGGCGATCTTTTCGATGAAACAAACCGTGTATGGATGGGTGAAACGCTGCCGGAAGATGAGCATCTTTCGCCGGATGGCAGGGTAATGGAAATCCTGTCCGAACATACCTGCCAGGGTTGGCTCGAAGGCTATCTGCTTACCGGCAGGCACGGTTTCTTTTCCTGTTACGAAGCGTTTATCCACATCATCGACTCGATGTTCAACCAGCATGCCAAGTGGTTGAAAGTCACCAACGACGAGATTGCGTGGAGAAGGCCGATCGCTTCATTGAACTACTTTCTGACATCGCACGTGTGGCGTCAGGACCACAACGGTTTTTCTCATCAGGATCCCGGATTCATCGATCATGTGGTAAACAAAAAAGCCGATGTGATCAGGGTCTATCTGCCACCGGATGCCAATACGCTGTTGTCCGTCACGGACCACTGTCTGCGTTCGCGCAACTATATCAACGTCATTGTTGCCGGTAAGCAGCCGGGTTATCAATGGCTCGATATGGATGCCGCCGTCAAGCACTGTACCAGCGGCATCGGTATCTGGGAATGGGCCTCGAACGATACCGAAGACGGCGATCCCGATGTGGTGATGGCATGTGCGGGTGACATCCCCACGCTCGAAACGCTTGCGGCGGTCGATATTCTGCGCCGTCAGATTCCCGACCTGAAAATAAGGGTCGTCAATGTTGTCGATCTGATGACCCTGCAACCCAAAGAGGAGCATCCTCACGGGCTGCGGGACCGGCATTTCGATGATATCTTCACCACGGATAAACCCATTATTTTCGCATACCACGGTTACCCTTGGCTGATTCATCGGCTGACCTACCGCAGAACCAATCACAAAAACCTCCATGTTCGGGGTTATAAGGAAGAAGGGACGACAACGACACCGTTCGATATGGTGGTGATGAACGATCTGGACCGTTTTCATCTTGTCGCAGACGTTGTCGACCGGGTTCCCCGTTTACGGCAGCGGGCGGCTTATGTAAAACAGTATGTGCGCGACCGCCTGATCGATCACAAGGAATACATCTGCAAACATGGTCAGGATATGCCTGAAATCAGGGATTGGAAATGGGATTGGTAGAGGATGGGAAGTCAAAAGGTAAATAAATTTGGAAAAGAGTGGATGGAGCTGGAATAGGGAATGACGAACGATTAGTGAATAATGGGGAGAGAGCCAGAATCCGGAATTCTGTGACTGGTTGAACTATTGAGGGGGAAAACCGATATTGCTGTAGGCAATGTTGTCGGGTCGAATATTTTCAACCTGCTGCCTGTCAATGGAATCCGTTCCGCGTTTATGCAGGTATCAAGCCATCGAGCCACTGAAATATGGGCACCGCTATAAATTGTCGTGAGCGGCCTGAGTACGAGGCGGTCGGAGCGCAGGAACCGGAGTGTACACAGGGTACATGAGGATTCCGAGCACCGCACAACAAAGTAATCAGGTTGCGTAATAAATTAATAGAGGTG